>JBGPHF010000006.1:0-19223 GCA_041484215.1 Nitrospirota bacterium | reverse complement strand
CCTCCAGCACGGGATTCTCGGTGAGTTCCTGAGCAACGGACTGCACGAGTTCAAGCCGCGAAAGCTGCAAGAGCTTGATCGCCTGCTGAAGCTGCGGCGTCATGATGAGTTTTTGGGAAAGCTTTAGTTCAAGTCGCGCTTCCATAGTCAAAAAACAAGGTCAGACGAAACCCTGCCCCGAATTGCCGCCTGTCCTCTGCCCGTTTCCCCCTGAACTCTCTCTTACTAGCTATTATAGCCGAAACCCTTCACCCAGATATAATTCACGCACTCGGGGGCTTGTCGTGATATCGGTCGGGGTCCCGGCCTCCATGATCTTTCCCTCGCTGATTATATAGGCACGGTCGGTAATCGCCAGGGTTTCACGAACATTATGGTCGGTGATGAGGATGCCGATGCCCTTGGCCTTGAGAAGCGAGATGATCCCCTGGATATCCTGTACCGCGAGGGGATCGATGCCGGCGAAGGGTTCATCGAGCAGAATAAACTTAGGGGACAGGGTAAGCGCCCGCGCGATTTCCAGCCGCCGACGCTCCCCCCCGGAAAGTGTGTATGCCTTGCTGTCCGCCAAATGGGCGATGCCGAGTTCCCGTAAGAGGCTGTCCTGCCGCTCCCGGCGATCCATCGCGGAAATATCCATGGTCTCGAGAATAGCCATGAGGTTGTCGGCAACGCTCAGTTTTCTGAAGACCGACGGCTCCTGGGACAAGTATCCGATGCCGTGCCGCGCCCGTTGATACATGGGCATCTTCGTGATATCCGCGCCGTCGAGAACGACCCTTCCCTGATCCGGCTTGATCAGGCCGACCACCATGTAAAACGTCGTCGTCTTGCCGGCCCCGTTCGGACCGAGCAGCCCCACGACCTCCCCGAATTTAACCTGGACGCTGACTCCGCGGACGATCTTGCGACCGCGGTAGCTCTTTTCCAGTTTTTTTGCTTCAAGCGCCTGAGTCATAACGCGTTACGGCTTCTTTCTGGACGCAGGTTGCTTGTCTTTGTCCTGGTAGAACAGCACCCTGCCTCCCTCGACGATGCTCCGGTCATCCCGCATGAACAACGTTATCCGATCTCCTCCGAGTTGGTTGTCGTTCTCGATGATGCGGGCGTCTCCGGTCAGTACGATCTTTTCCTCGCTGCTGTAATAAGAGGCGTGGTTCGAAAGCGCCACCCGGCCGTCTTTGCGCACCACAACGTTGCCCAGGGCCTCTATTTCCCGGACGCCTTTCGAGGGCGCGTCATAGAAAACAACCATGGAATCGGAATAGACCGTCATCCCTTCTTTTTTGAGAATAACATCACCAGTAAAGGTCACTTTGTCACCGAGTTTGTCGGCATCCATGCGTCGCGAGGTAAGCACAACCGGCTCGCGTTTTTCCTGAACCGGCGCAGGCGAACCGGGCTGCACCGCCGCCATGAGAAGCAGTGAAACGGCGATAAACAAACTATTCTTGAAGCACCGCTTTAACATTACCGTCCACCATCAGCGTGCGCAGGTCGATATTCGCCGAGAACCCCTTCCCCTCCAGGTAAATCTCGCTTCCCAGAAGCTTGAAGGGATCGGCGGTCCGAATGAGCCGCTCGCCTGCCCTCCAGAATAGTGAATCCGTCGAGAGCACATATCCGTCGCTGGTCACCACCCTGACTTCTCGCGTTCCGCGGCGGATTGATGCATTGCCCGTGACCGTGTCCATCCGCCCGGTATCGCCGGAAAGCACCGCTTCCTTATTGTCGGGTGAGATAAAGGTAATATCGAGGCCCTTCAACTGAGCTTCCTTATTCTCATAGAGGTCGGCGTTGCCGGCGCGCATTCGCCACGACACCCTTCCCTTGTCGGACTCTGCAAACCGGAACCCCTCCATGCTCATGATCAGCCGCGGCCCGGACGGCGGTCGAAACAGTGAAGGAATGGTCACGTCTGCACCGCGCAACAGAAGGTAACTACCGTACAGGAGAACGATAAGCGTGAGAAATGCGAAGGCCATCCGGAAATATTTTTCAAAGCGTTTCATGGTCGATTAAATACCTACGCATTATGGCGGCCCGAAAGGCCGCCATATGCATAATTTATACCACAGTAGTCCTGACATGTAAAGATGAAAAACCGGCCAAACTAAGATAGCAAAGAGATGCCCGGCCGCTAGTTCACTTGGCGAGTTTTGAGGGCCTTAATCTCTTTTTCCTTTTCTTCGAGAAGTTGTTCGAGACGCGAACGGGACGACATGTCCCGAACGACCGACTGAATGAACCGCTTACCCATGAGCGAAAGCGCGACGGCGCTCGCTTCAACCGGCACAGGGGTCCCGTCCTTCCGGCGAAGTTCGCCATGCCGGAGCACCTGACGGCCCTGATGCACCTCCTCCAGCAGCTCGTTCGGCCGAACGGGGTCGACGAAGAGCTCGAACATATTCTTATGCAGCAGGTCGTACTTTGCATATCCCGTCAAAGCGGCCGCATGATCGTTGGCAAAGACGATATCGCCGTTTTCGGCCAGAACGAATATCGATTCACGGGCGTTTTCCACGAGTGTCCGATAGCGTTCTTCCGACGCCCTCAACTCCTCGGTCTTTTCCGTGACCCATTGCTCCAGCTCAAGGTTCATCTTGCGCAACTCGATCTGCATCTGTTCGTTCTGGATGGTCGTTGATATGATGCCTGACAGGGTCGTAAAAAAATTTATTTCTTCGTCGCTAAAGCTTCTTGCCTTGGCATAGAGTACCTCCATAACGCCGACGAGCGCCCCGTTTGAGTACACGTAGAGCGGAAGGCAGTAGGACGAAGAATACCGGGAAAGCTCGAGTGACGGAATGTCCTTGAAGCGAGCGTCACTCCGCACGTCTTTCGCCATCACGGGATCAAGCCGCCTCCCGACCCACCCCTCGATCCCCTCGCCGAGCGGAACACGAACGCTTTTCGCGTCCTCCACTTCTATTTTATTACTCGCTTCCAGCACCAATTCATCTCTCTTCTTATCGTACAGGAATATCAAACAGATGTCGGCTTCCATCACCCTGGCCGTTATATCGGTAACATCTTTCATTCGGCTGTTAAACAGACGGGGCGAATTGGCTGCGTAGTTCACATCGTACACACCAAGGAACTTGATGAACAGGTCGTCCTTGATGTCGAGGAGTTCCTCGTGTTTGATGTGCAGTTCCAGGTTGGCATCCTCGAGCCGGCGGTAATAGGGGTAAATAATTCTCTGGTACAGTCCGTAATATACAAAGGGCATGGCCACGAGCGCGGCGACAGAGAGGAACACCCCCGCTGTTTTTCCCGCCGCGGCAAAGACGGAGACAGCTGCTCCGGACACCGCAGTCGCGGCAAGAACGAGCACGACGGCCATAACAAGACGACCCTTTCCGTGTTCAAATTCATTGTTCGTCATGCCTTTCACCCTCCCTCGTTTTCACGTCTGAGTCCCGTTTCGCGTTGCGTAAACCGGCTCGGGATATAACTCTTCTATTTCAATGGAATCCCGCTACCTTTATCGTGCCTTCCGGCAAAAAGTCCGGTCAGGCCTCGTACGGCCTCGTCAACGGTAATCGGCACGTCGATTGACATTCCCTGATCCCGCAGCTTGAGAAAAAGCTCCGTGAGAATAGGCGGATCGATATTCGCTGCCTGGAGAGCGCCGGACTGCTGAAAAATCTCCGCGGGTGTTCCCGCCGCTATCACGCCGCGTCCCTGCGACAGAACGTATGCACGGTCGGCAAAACTCGTTACCAGGTTAAGATCATGGGTGGACATGACAATCGTCATGCCTTCACGGTTTCGCTTGTTCAAGAGCGCCACTAACTCACCCCTCGAACGCGAATCCAGTCCTTCAAAAGGCTCGTCAAGAATCAGCAGCTCCGGTCGCATAACCAGGGCACCCGCAAGCGCTACTTTTCTTTTTTCTCCTCCGGAGAGGTAGTGGCAAATTTTGTCGCGCAAATGCCCGATGCCCAGCTCGAGCATGACCTGCTCGACCATGGTCGAGATTTTTTCCTTTTCATACCCGTAATTGCGGGGAGAAAAAGAAATATCATCCCATACCGTGGGTGAAAGGATCTGTTCGTCTACACTCTGGAGCAGCACACCGATGCGCTCGCGGACAGCGTTATATTTCAACGCCGGATTGACGCCGAAGATCGTTACTTTGCCTTCATCGGGCGCAAGCAATCCGAGGACATGATAGAGCAGGGTGGTTTTGCCCGAACCATTACCGCCGAGGATAACGACCCGCTCCCCCGGGTTCACGACAAAATCCAAGCCGCAGATATGGATCTCCGTGGTGTCGGGATACGTATGTTTAAGACAGCTTACCGTAACGATTGGTTCCATAGAATTAAGTGCCCCGATCTCACCTTGTTGCCGTTTTATCTCCACAGTAAGGCGAGCATCAGTACGGCAATGCCCGTACCGATTGGAAGGACGTCCTGACGGTGAAACCCGTCCGCTCCCGTCTGGGCCATGCTCCCGTTGTACCCCCGGACCGCCATGACGGCATAGAGGCGGGACGAGCGCTCAACGGCCTTCACCAGAAGCATGGCAATGCCCCGGGAAATGTTCGCACTGTTTTTATGGAGACTGCCCGGCGAGAATCCACCGCGCAAGCGTATGGCGGCCCCGAAGTTATCCATCATTTCAATAAGAATGAAAAACGTTCTATAGGTCATAAACAGCCCCGAGGCCAGTATCTCCGGCAAAAAAGCACTCAATAAAGAAAATATCTTCGGATAGGGCGTGCTCACCACGAACGTGAGCACCGCCAGGGCCGGGGTAATGGCCTTGAAAACGAGCACCGTGTGGGTAAGAACTCCGCCCCGGAGGCTTACAATGTACAAGACTGTAAACACGGCCGAATACAATGAAAGAACCATGATTCTGAACCACGGGAGGCCGCAGAGAGCGGCTACAACCAGGATGACCCCGTAACCGGCAGCCAGCGGATAGGGCGCCTTCGCCGCAAGCGCTCCCGCAAGCACCAGGAATAAAAATACAGCCTTGGAAAGGATGGATGCCCGGTGAAACATTCCGGACCCGCTCGCCGCCCAATAATCTATTTTGGATATATTAATCAAAGTGCTCGCCCCGCGGCGCCGCCTGATGGCGTTCCTCGTGGAGTTTGTGGCCTAAGAGGTCGGGTTTGACTTGTGAGATGAACTTTACCACAGCTCCGGTGATCGCCGCTTCAAGTATCCAGCCGACCACGCCGAACAACAACACAAGGCCGGCGAATTTCAGCACCGAGAGGGGCCCTTCCTGAACGGCAAAAGCATGCTCATCGGCATGAAGAAAGTCCTGGGGGTTTATGTTGGAAGCCGCGACAATGACGATCAGCAGCATCGTCGTGCAGAAGAGCGTAAGCACCGTAGCAATGGCCGCCCTCCAGAACACCGGAAAAACTCGCTTCAAGAGCGTGAAAAAAGCGTGTCCGAGCACGGCTTCGAGGCCGAGCAGCATCGTGTTGAGCCCGATCACCGTGATTCCTCCGTGTCCCAAGAGCGCCAGCATCAGGTTCACGATGAACGCAGCAACGAAGCCGAGCGTGGGGCCGAGCAGAATTCCCGCAATGACGGAAAGATTGATGTGGTAAAAGAAAAACTCCGGGAGGCTCATGGCAACGATCATCGCCGCTGAGATCGCGCCGAGAAGCGGGATTTTTTTCTTTCGATCCATGGACCGAAGCAAGAGCAGGCTGATCCCGAGCGCGGCCGTCATCAGGAGGAAACCCGACACCCACAGCCACACGGGCAGGACAAAGTCGGGTATGTGCATGTGGGTCATGGTAAGCCTTTCTCGGTGGAGGGAAAGGGGTTGCTCGGCATGCCCCTCACGTCATAGTGTTTCGCTAGCGTGCAAAAGGAAAAAAACTGACCAGCGGACCTCTTCCGCCCGCCTTCTCAGTTTTTTCCGACCCTCTTGATAAAAACTACTTTTCCGTTTCCGCCGATGAAAATATTCAATCCCCAGCTGATCAGACTGATAATCAGGGCGCCGAAAAACGCGGCACGGAAATCCTCGATAACGAGCCCCGGGACCACGGCAGAGACGAGTTTCAGCATGGCCGCGTTGATCACGAGCGTGAAGAGCCCCAGTGTTAAAAGATTGATCGGGAGAGTCAAAACAAGCACTATCGGCCGTAACCGTAAGACCGCATTGACAATCCCAAGGATGCCTGCCGCGAGAACACCCATTCCAATGCTTTGGATCCTGATCCCCTCGATCAACGACGCGGCTATAACAAGCGCCAGCAAATTCATGGACCAACGCAGTAAAAACCCTAGCATAACACCTCCGAAGTCTGCAAAATTTTAGCACACTTCAGGTGCATTTGCAATAAGGGGCGGAACAAGGCACATTGGGCGGTAGCCGCAGAGTTTTAGTTTAAAACCGTCCCTGACCGGCAGCGCCTTTCGTTCTCGCAAAAACCGGTGTATCTAGCAGGGCTTGGGGAAAAACGGCAAAACGGTTCAGAAAGCTGAATCGTGAAAACTTATCTTCGCTCCCGCATCTTCGTCAGCAGTCTCAAAATCTCGATGTAAAGCCAAATCAAGGTGACCATCAGGCCGAAAGCGCCGTACCACTCCATGAATTTCGGGGCCCCGTGCGCCGCGCCGCTCTCGATAAAATCGAAGTCGAGCACGAGGTTCAACGCCGCCACGATGACGACGAAGAGGCTGAAACCGATCCCGATCATCCCGCTCTCATGGATATAGGGCATGCGGATGCCGAAGAAACCGAGCAGCATGGTTGCCAGGTACACGAGTGCTATTCCGCCGGTTGCCGCAACCACGCCGAGTTTGAAATTTTCAGTGGCCCTGATAATCCTCGATTTATAGGCAAACAGGAGCCCGAAGAGCGTTCCGAAGGTGAGCCCCACTGCCTGGATCACGATGCCGGGATAACGGGCTTCGAGCATTGACGATATCCCGCCGAGCACCAGACCTTCAAGGAGGGCGTAGAGCGGTGCCGTTACCGGGGCCCATTGTTTTTTGAAAACCGTAATCATGGCGACGATGAATCCGCCGATCGCCCCGCCGAAGATCCACACGCCGAGAGAACCGGCAGCGGTATAATAAAGCCTCCACGTCCACGTCGAGGTCAGCAGCACGAGCAGCAGCAGGACCGCGGTCTTGTTGACCGTGCCCTGGATCGACATGGAATCGCCCGAAGCAATTGCTCGCCCATAGCCTGTAAAAGTGTTGTCATTCAGCGCCGGATTTGCAGTTCTCATCATTGTCGTGTCCCTCCTCTTTACTGTTCGCTCATACGCGGTTTACCGGTCCCCGGTACGGCCTTGCTCGGGACGACCCTGTTTTTGCCGCTCCTCTTCGCTTCATACAACGCCTTGTCAGCCGCTTCCACGAGCTCGCGAATCGTCCGCGCGTTCTCGGGGCAGGACGCCACACCGATGCTCACGGTCATGTGCAGACTCACTCCCCCGGCGCTGAAAACCGTCTTCCCGATCAGATCCCGGATGCGCTCCGCAACGAAGACGCCCGCCGCGCCGTCCGTCGACGGCAGGATGACGGAAAACTCCTCGCCGCCGTACCGGAAATCGAAATCCTGGTCTCTCGTTGAAAGCGCAATGCACCGGGAAACGTCTTTCAGCACCTGGTCTCCCGCGGGGTGGCCGTACGTATCGTTGATTTGTTTGAAATTGTCGATATCGATCATCAGGATCGACAATTTTTCTCCGTAGCGCTCATAAAGGTCGAACTTCTTTTCGATCATTTGGCGAAAATGCCGGTTCGTGTACAAGCCCGTCAGCTCGTCGGTGATCGCAATGCGGTAGAGCGCTGCGTTTTCAAAAGCCACGGCAATGTGGCTCGTCATCGCCTTGATGAGATCCAGCCCCACGGCATCGATGACGCCGTCGCCCTTTTTGATGATGATAAGGGCGAGGCGGCTGGTCCCTTTCGAGATCGGCAGCGATACCTCACGGTTGTCCCGTGATATCGCGATATCGGGGAGGTCTCCCCGCAGCCATGACTGGATGACGTCGCGGTAGGGGTCCTCGTGAGGGGGCATGCGCCTTTGTATTTTGTTATCGTTCTTATTCCAGATCATGCCGCCATATTCGGCGACTTCACGCGGCAGCACGAGGTGTATCTCGTCCGCGTCGAAGATTTCCCTGATAGTTTCGACGATGACGCGTTTGAGCTCCTCGATCTCGATTGTTTTACTCAGCCGTTCCACCATCATATAGAGCATCCCCAATTCCGAAGACCGGGCGAGGATCTCCCGAATGTAGGTGTTGACCCCGCGGGAAAGGAGATTCCAAAGCAAAACGATGAGGACGACAAGGCAAAGGCTTCCCGATGCCAGAATGATGACTTCGATGTTCCGGATCAGGGAATACGTGGGTTCTATGGACCGGTCGATGATGAGTTTGCCGTTGATCCTGTCCGATGGTGAGTGACAGCGATGACAGGGCCTGTCGTTGTATATCACCTTCACGTTCCGCAGCACTTCCCGCCCGTCGACGCTGACCACCATGGTGGTGTCCCGGGGGATTGCAACGGGGCCGGTGTGGCAGCCCTTGCAGGAGGGATCTCTGAAGCGGTCGATCAGCGCGCCGATCTCGGTCTTGTTCGAGGAGTAGGCTACTTTCCCGGTCCTGTCGAGGATAAAGGCCTTGATGATTGAAGACTCGCTCTTCTCGATGACTTCGAGTGACTCCTGGATGCTGTCGGAATTTCTGACCAGCATCAAATGACGCAAGCTTGAAGCGATTACGTCGCTCAGTTCCTGCGTCTTGAGCTTGCTGTCGGCGAGCAGGCGATTGCGGAGCGTCATGGATATTGCAAGCATGGTCATGACGATGGAAATCGACAAGACCGCGATGATGCCGACGATGATTTTCCTCTTGTACTGGTACACCCACTTGGACCGTGTCAGTTCCTGAATATTCTGCATTCCGGTGTCGCGTCTCCTCCAGTTGATAGCTCTCCGCTCGTGATGCTACATCTCCACCCGCGTGACCACGCCGTGCAACTTGTTGGCCGGCAGTTTATAGAACTGCACGAT
The DNA here is from genome assembly GCA_041484215.1 of Nitrospirota bacterium. Taxonomy (GTDB): domain Bacteria; phylum Nitrospirota; class UBA9217; order UBA9217; family UBA9217; genus JBGPHF01. The sequence goes on along the minus strand of JBGPHF010000006.1, from coordinate 10,205 downwards.
GTTCGGCGTCAACCGTTTGATGACCGAGAAGACCTGCCACGCGAGGTTCGAGGGTATGATCTCCTCCACTCCGTAGAAAATGGTTTTTTCGTTTATCCCAGCCTCGCGGAGGATTTCCTCCACGTCCGGCACCTCCATGTAGCCCGTCTGGACCTCGAAGGAGCGAAGGCCCGGAGCAAGGTCTTCCTTGAAGAAGCCGGTAACGCCGAAGGGGTCCTCACGCTTGACGATCGAGACGATGATGTTGTCCTCATACACAATATTGTTTTTGAACATCGTGTGAACGATATAAGGCGGCATCTCCCGTGCGTCCTTTGCGAAGAAGAGGGCGCTGCCCTTGATCTTATTGACCGCCCGGTAGATCTGATTGTAGCTCAAGAGGAACACGTCCCGCGGCAGCGGCTGCAGGGCGTAATACAATTTGCGTTGTCCCGTCCGGTAGAGCATAATGATCGAAAACGGGATCGCCGCGATGATGATGGACCAGTAGCCCCCGTGCGGGATTTTGTACGTATTGGACAGGAGGAACGTCAACGTCACGAGGGTCACGAGGAACGAGAACGCCGTTTTCCAGAACTGCCGCCTGAGAAAAAATATCCAGGTCATGAAGATGCCGGTGAGGGTCATCGTGCCCGTCACGGCGAGACCGTAGGCGGCAGCGAGTTTGCTCGACTCCTTGAACTCGGCAATAACATAAAGCACGGCGACCAGAAGGAACCAGTTGACGAATCCGATATAGATCTGGGAATGCCGCTCCTCGGACGTGTAATCGACCTTGAACATGGGCATGATCCGCGTTGTGATGCCCTGATACACGATCGAAAACATGCCGCTGATCATGGCCTGTGACGCGATGACTGTTGCCATGATGGAGAGGAGCAGGAACGGGACATAGAGAAACCGCGCCTGGTGGTAGACCATCTCGAAAAGCACGTTCCTGGCATCGGGATGAAGGATGAGGAACGCCCCCTGACCCAAATAGTTCAGCAGGAGCGCAAAAAAGACGAAATGCCAGGCGGAGACGATCGGTTCGCGCCCCAGGTGCCCCATATCGGCGTAGAGCGCTTCGCCCCCCGTTGCGCACAAGATCACTTCGGAGAGGACGAAGAAGCCCGTGAGGCCGTTGTGGACCAGGAACAGGAATGCGTAGTAGGGGTTTATCGCCTTGACCACCGTCGGGAATTGCACGATGGAGGCCAGGCCGGATACCGTGAGCGATGCGAACCAGATCAGCATGAGCGGACCGAAAGCCCGCGCGACTTTCTCCGTCCCCTTCTTTTGGATCGAAAACAGAAGAAAGGCGATGGCGCCCGCAATGACGACGAGCGACGTCTGGTCGGTGCCTTCGAATCCGGGAATCAGGAGAATTCCTTCTACGGCGGAAAGGATACTGATCGCCGGCGTGATGACGCCGTCACCGATAATGAGCGATATGCCGATGAACGACAGCAAGGTGACAAACGTGATCTGGCGGCCCGACTTCAGGAGCGGCGTCAATAGTTCGCGCAGCACGATAGTCCCGCCTTCGCCGCGTTTGCCCAGGCTCATAGCAAGCCACGCGTATTCCACGGTGACCAGGATGATGAGCGTCCAAACGATAAGGGAAAGCACACCGATGACGTTGTCCTGGCTGGGCTTCGTGAGCAAAAAAATGACCGTCAGCGTGTAAATGGGACTCGTGCCGATATCGCCGAACACGAGGCCGAGGGACTTCATGGTGCCCTTCAAGAGGGATGATTTTTCAGGCATACGGGGAAGAGCGTATCACGGCCGGAAGGTTCGGTCGGTCGGAAGAGCCTACCAAAAAAGGATAGTATAGTTCTTCAAAAAATGCAAGGCGGAAACGCTAAAAAAAATGAATCAGCATTGTTAGCTGATTCATGCCCGGACTGCATCATTATACTCCGCTCCTCCCTTTTGTCAAGAGCGGGAATACGGAAGTCAGGCCTTGACCACCAGCACGGGACAGGTCGCATTGCCGATGACGTATTCGGTCACACTCCCCATCAGGAGCCGCCGGAGTCCCGTTCTGCCGTGAGAACCCAGGACGATGATATCCGCCTTTTGCTCCTGGGCCAGATTATTGATAGCCTTATAGGCTTCGGCCTCTCCCACGAAGGTCTCGACCGGCACGCCCGCCGACTCGGCATGTTTTTTCACCTCAGCCACGAAACCCTTCGCTTTGCGGACAAGGTCGTCCACTGCCTCGGGCGCCTCTGCGTAGAATTCAGGCGGGACGTCGGCGACGGACAAAACTTTCAGCCGGCCGCCGTACGACTGGGCAAAGGAGATCGCCCGGTCCCTGGCCGCGGCGCTGTATTTCGAGCCGTCCGTAGCAAGCACGATGGTCTTCCACCCGACGGTTGTATGGTTCGGAACGACCAGAACGTCGCGCTGAGCGTGGCCGATGACCCGCGCGGTGACTTTCCCGACGAGCAGGTGTTCGACGGTTCGAAGTCCTCTCCGCCCCATGACGATAAGGTCGCAGTTTTCAGCGTCTGCCAGGTCGACGATCCGCTCGTGGATTTCCCCTTCCTCGCAGACCGTTTTCATAAGGACCCGCTCTTTTTCCGCGAGCATCTGCGCCTCGCCCAAGGCCTCGTCGCAAGGCTTGCGAAGGGCGGCTTTGATGTCCTTGACGCCGAGAATTTCTATTTCGCCTTCGTAGGGAGGGACCACGGACGTGACCGTGATCCAGCACTTTTCATCAACAGCAAACCGGAACGCCTGTAAAAGCGCGTTCCGGCTTGATTCCGAACCATCAATCGCAACAAGGATCTTTCTATACTTCCCCATGCTCCAATGCTCCTGACGCATGCAGCAGTTTTTCGGCCTGTTTCCCCTGCCACATGGCCCTGAGGACGATGAAAGCACCGAGCAGCAATGCAAAGATCATTATAGCAAAACTCGTGTTCTTGAGCAACTTCACCGTGGTGTCGCCCAGCTTCTCGATCAGCCCGAGCTGGGAGAGATACACCGGTACCATGAGCCCGCGGCTGAAGAGCACGATCACCATGATCAGGCCCATAACGACCTTGATCATGAAGGGTTTCACGTAGGTGGTGCCGATGGCGCCCAACTGGATGCCGAAGAGCGAACCGGCAAGGATGATCATGGCGAGGCGAATGTCGACCAAGCCGTGCATGGCGTACTTAAACGAGCCGCCGAGACCCATCACGAAAGCAATCACGAGCTCCGTGGCCGAGGCCATGAGGCTCGGAGCGCCCAAGACATAGATCATGGACGGGACGCCGATGAAGCCGCCCACGGCGATCGTGGCCGCCAGCATGCCGGTCGCGAGCCCGAGGGGAATGGTAAAGAGTATCGATACGCGGGCATTGAGTGCCTTGAAATAGACCATGGTGCCGGGAATGTTGATGGACTGCACCCAGCGGGCCAGTTTGCCTGCTTTCTCTTCGGCGTGCATGTTCCCCGACTTGTACGTTTTCCAGGCGTCGCGCAGAACAAAACCGCCGACCGTCGCGAGGATGACGACGAAGGCGACGCTCACATAGAGATTGGAGCCTGCATCGCCGAAAGCCTTCTTGATATTTTCCTGGATCTGTGCGCCGTAGAGCACGCCCGCTTCAGCGGAGATGCCGAGAACGATGCCGAGCTTCACGTCCACCTGACCGTATTTGGCGCGCTTGATCGCACCCACGAGCGCTTTGGGGAACTTGTGGCACATGTTGCTTGCCACGGCTACGAGACCGGGCACTCCCAGGCTCATCATGCCGGGCGTAAGAACGAACGCGCCGCCGGAACCGATAAATCCGCTGACCAGACCGCCCACAAATCCGACTCCGAAAAGGTAGACGAGCGTGATAGCATCGAGATTGATGAAATTCGTCGCGATATCGTGCATGTTATTTTACCTCCTTTTTTTTCTTCGCGGCCTCGATGCCGAGAACTGTCCAGAAATGACCGGTGAACGCGCCGTGGAAATACGAGAAAACGAATGCCGTGACGATCGGCAGAAACGCATACAATCCGCCCTGGGCGAAGTTGCTGTTGATCAACTCCTGTTTGTGCAGCAGGGTCGCGTAGAGCGCTATGGATATGACCCCCATGAAGAACATTTTTCCGACCGGTTTCTTGCGTGTTGTGCTCTGTGCCATTATTATTCTCCTTACATTTATTTATTGGCTGCTGAAAAGCAGCCTGACTCCCGATTTCCGTATCCTACATTCCTGCGCCGTCCATGACCACGACGAGAGGGCATTGAAGCTTCTGCCACAGTTCCGAAAGACGTGTGTCTTTTTTATTGCAGTCCTCGTCAATGCTCTGCGGCGACTCGACCACGGCGAAGAGTATCTCTTTTTCCTGGTTTGTATAATCGATGACCGCCTGCTTGAGACATCCCGTCCGGCGGATCAACCGGAACGAGACGCCTTCCGAGGCCAGTTCGGACTGAAGGGTCATGATGAGAGGATCATCGGCGACAACGGGGCCTGTTGCGGCGACCAGGAGAATATCGAGGTTTGCTCCGACCCGTTTGGACGTATTCACCGCGTATTTCAGGGTTTTCATATCGACCCTGCCCTGCTTCACGGCAAGCAGCACACGCCGGCCTTCGTTCAGGATCGACCGGGCCCCTTCTCCGTCGCCTTCCTCGGCAAAAGACCCGGCGGCCATGACATCTTCTATCCTTTTCATCATTTTTTGGAACTTGCTCGTTCCCATAGTAATAATCCCCGTTGTGCAGAGTCAAAGAGTGAACACCGGGTAGACAAACATCACTTCCCCGATTGCGCAACCGGACCCGCAAGGTCTTTGCCGCGCTTCCGCTAGTCGGCGCGCAGTTCTTTTCTTGCCGTCGGTCTCTGGTAGTCCTGAACAGACGGGCGGTCGTTCTTCCGGGGGCGGTCTTCATTCATGATCTGTTGTGCCGTTTCAAACTCACCCTCCTCGGCAAAGGCCGCAGCTGCCATGACTGTTTCGAACTTCTTGACTAAGGTCTTCATTTTTCGGTACCTCCTTTCCAGCGTATTTACTTGTTATAGTACAACTACCGTGCCAAAACCTTACCCGTAGTCAACCATTTGAAAAAATGCGATTATCACATAAACGACCTGTTTCATGATTTTACATATATGTTTTAATTTGCAACGATGATTATCAAACCGGAGATTACTTATTGAATATAAAGTGATTAATTAACTGTTGCACATAAACAGGTAACGTTGTAAAATGCAACTATTGTATGTATACTAATACAAAGACCCCGGACAGCGACTGATTTTATGAAGCTGGGCTGCTTTTTGCTTGTAATAAGTCTCACGGAAAAGGTGCCGCATGAAATTCTTTCAAAAAACCCCCGACCCTCAGGAAAACATCATCGACGAGACCTGCAGAAAGGTCGCTTCCGCGAAGATGCCCCCTGCGGTGGAAAAAATCGCCGACCTGGAGCTTGGCGTCCTTTCTAAGATCAATCCCTCTTCCGCCGAGTACACTATCGGACTCACATATATCGACTATCTCGTCTCGCTTCCCTGGAACCGGAAAACCGAGGACAACCTCGACATCAACCGCGCCGAGCTGCTCCTGAATGAAAACCATTTCGGCCTGAACAAGATCAAAGAACGGGTCCTGGAACACCTGGCGGTCAAGGTCTTGATGATGAACAGAAAAGCGCGCCTGCTCGTAGTCGACGACGAGGAAATAGCGCGCAAGAACCTCGCCCACGTGCTCACGAAAGAAGGCTACGACGTGGCGACCGCGGCTGACGGCGAGTCCGCTCTTCGGGCGTTGCATGCCTCGGAGTTCGATGTGGTGCTGACCGATCTCAAGATGGCCGGGATCGACGGCATGGAACTGCTCGATCGTGTCAGGCTGGGACACCCGGAAACGAAGGTCATCATGGTCACCGGCTTCGCGACCGTGCCCTCGGCCATCGAAGCCGTGCGAAAGGGCGCGTTCGACTATATCGCCAAGCCGTTCAAGCTCGATGAGGTGCGCGAAGCGGTCGGACGGGCCCTCGAAAAAAGGACTCTCCGGGCAAACACCAAGGGTTCGGTGCTCTGTTTCGCCGGACCGCCGGGCACGGGCAAAACATCGCTCGGAAGGTCCATCGCCGGCGCCCTAGGCAGAAAATTCACCCGCATCGCCCTCGGAGGGCTCAAGGACGAGGCGGATATCCGCGGCCATCGCAGGACCTACGTGGGCGCCAAACCCGGCAGGGTGATCGAGGAAATCAAGCGCGTGGAATCGTCCAACCCCGTAATCATGCTTGACGAACTAGACAAGATCGGGCGGGACTTCAAGGGAGACCCGGCTTCAGCGCTGCTCGAGGTGCTCGATCCGGAGCAGAACCGCGCCTTCACCGACCACTATCTCGACGTACCGTTCGATCTTTCAAGCGTGATGTTCATCCTGACGGCAAACGTGCTCGATGGGGTCCCGGCGCCGCTCAGGGACCGCATGGAAGTGATCGAGTTCACCGGCTACACTCCCGAGGAAAAAACTCGCATCGCTTCTCGCTTCCTTTGCCCCCGGCAGATCCGCGAGAAAGGCCTGTCCGCCGACCGCGTGCGCTTTACCGACGAGGCGCTGGCGCAAATCATCCAGGAACACACGCGCGAAGCGGGGATCCGGAACCTCGAACGGAAGATCGCGGCCATCTGCAGAAAGATCGCAAAGGAGTCGCTCGACCGGCCCGGCAATGCCCCTTTGGTCACCATTACTCCCGATGCCATCGGGCGCTATCTCGGCCGCAGAAAATACCGGTTCGACGTGATCGAAGAAGTGGACCGTGTGGGCGTCGCCATGGGGTTGGTGCGCACTGAGAGCGGGGGCGACATCATTTTTGTGGAAGCCGCGAAGATGATGGGGGAAAAAGAGCTCATCATTACCGGCTCACTCGGAGACGTGATGCGCGAATCGGCGCAGGCGGCGCTCAGTTACATCAGGAGCAATGCGGAGGCTTTCGGCATTCCCGACGATTTTTTTGAGCGCCACGACATTCACATCCACGTGCCTTCCGGCGCGATCCAGAAAGACGGCCCCTCCGCCGGCATCACGATCCTCATCGCCCTCGCCTCGCTCTTGACACAGCGCCCAGCCAGGCGGGACACAGCCGTGACCGGCGAAATCACCCTCACGGGCAGAATACTCCCCGTGAGCGGCATCAGGGAGAAGGTGCTGGCGGCCAGGCGGGCCGGGGTAAAGACCGTGATCGTGCCGGCGAGAAACCGGGACGAGGTCTTGGACCTGACGGAGGACATGCAAGGCGTCGTTATCCGCCTCGCCGACACCGTCGCCGAGGTCGTGGAGGCCGTGCTCGTCCCTGCCCCAGGATCAACGAAGGAACCATGCTAAACTATCGGCCCAGCATACGGCAAAAAGTGACCTTCGGGTATTACGCGATCGTGGCCATGATCATCGGCCTGTCCCTGGTCACGTACCTCGAACTTCGTTTCGTCGAACGCAAAATCATCTTCGGCGAGGCCATATCGGAGTTCTTCGATACGACGCTCGAAATCAGGCGGTTCGAAAAGAACTATTTTCTCTACGAGCAGCAGTCGGACTACAGTGAGAACAGCGGCTACGTGGCCAAGGCCCGCGAACTGCTGGAAAACAACCTCACGGGTTTCTCCGCCCTCGCCTCGGCCGAACAGGTGGAAAAACTCGCGGATCGGCTCTCCACGTACCAAACTCTGATGGACGAATACGCGGAGCTGAACCGGGGCGGACGCGCAGGGCCGCGTAAAACCGTACTCGAGGCAAAGATACGCGCCGCGGGCAAGGACATCATCACGACGGGCGAGGACATATCAAAGACGGAGCGCAAGCGGGTGCAGGCGCTCCTGAACACTTCTCAGCGTGTGCTGATCTTCTCGATCGTCCTGCTTTCCGTGGCCGTGATCGCCATCGGCCGGGTGCTGTCTTGGATGGTCGTAAAACCGCTCAAACTCATCGAGAAAAACATGGAGGTCATTGCCGACGGCCGGTTCGAAAAAATAGAGATCGACTCCCGCGAACGGGAGATCGCGTCCTTGACCAACGCTTTCAATAAAATGCTCCGGGAACTCGAACTCCGGCAGCGGCACCTGATTCAGTCCGAAAAGCTGGCGTCCCTGGGGACTTTGCTGTCTGGCGTGGCCCACGAGTTGAACAACCCTCTTTCCAACATCTCCTCGTCGAACCAGATCCTTATTGAGGAATTGAAGGAGGCGCTGGAGAAACAGCCCGACGGCCCGCTCTGCCTCGACACGCGTTTTGTCGGCGAGCTCCTTTCGCAGATCAACGATCAGGCCGACCGGGCCCGAAACATCGTTCGTTCCTTACTCGAATTTTCCCGTGACAAAGACTTTAAGAAACAACGGATGCCTGTCAAGACGCTCTTCGAGGAAACAATCCGATTCGTCAAAGGGCAGATTCCGGCCAACACAGCTATCGCGCTGGACATCCCGGAAGACCTTGTGATCACCGCGGACAAGCAGCGCATCCAGCAGGCGTTCCTGAACCTGATCAAAAACGCTCTGGACGCCGTCGCCGATGTGGGAGGCGGCGTCATAACCGTGACCGCAAAGGGCCACAGCGCGCTCGATAAGGCGGAGGACGACACGGGCATCTATAATTACCTGAAGTATCGGGGCAAGTGCACGCTCGAAGAGGACACGATCGATATCCAGGTGCACGACTCGGGCCCGGGCATCCCCGGCGAGGCGCTCTCGAAGATCTTCGACCCCTTTTTCACGACCAAGGACGTGGGCAGAGGATCGGGGCTCGGGCTGTTCATCGTGCACGAAATCATCGAGGAACACGACGGTTGTATCGCCGTGGACAGCGAACCCGGCAAGGGCTCAACGTTCCTGATCCGTCTGCCTGAAAAACGGGTTGCGACCGTCGCAAACGAGCGCGAAGAGACGCGGCCGCAGTGAAGTATTCTCTAATCCCGCAGTTTCACGCGACAACGGAACCCTGAATCGGGAGAAAGCACTATACACTATGAATAATCACGCAAAGCTGCTCCTCATCGACGACGAGCGGGTGGCGCTCCGGAACCTCGAGCACATCATGAAAAAAGAGGGCTACGACGTAGTCGGCACGCAAAGCGGCGCGAACGCGCTCAAGCTCCTCGAAGAGCAGGCATTCGACGTGGTGCTGACGGACCTGCGGATGGAAAAAGTCGACGGCATGGAAATCCTCCGGCGCTGCCACGAACTGTACCCGGACGCGGAGGTCGTCATGATTACCGGCTTCGCGACCCTCGAGTCGGGCGTCGAAGCCATGAAACACGGCGCTTTCCATTACATCTCCAAGCCGTTCAAACTCGATGAAGTGCGCAAAGTCGTGAAGGAAGCGGTTAACAAGGTCTGGCTTAAAAAGGAAAACCAGCAACTCCGTGAGCATCTTGAACACTACCAGGGACGGGTCAAGATCATCACCCAGGACCCCGCCATGCAGCGGCTGCTCGACACGGCGCGCCAGATCGCCCCCACGGACTGCAACGTGCTCGTGAGCGGGGAAAGCGGCACGGGCAAGGAGCTTTTCGCCCGCTACCTCCACGTGAGCAGCAAGCGCGCGGAGGGCCCGTTCTTCGCCGTCAACTGCGGCGCTTTTACCGAGGAGCTCCTCTCGAACGAACTCTTCGGCCACGAGAAAGGGGCTTTCACCGGCGCGCACGACGTGAAGAAAGGCATCATCGAGATGGCCTCGGGCGGCACGCTGTTCCTAGACGAGATCACCGAGATGCCGGCGTCCATGCAGGTGAAGCTGCTTCGCGTCATTCAGGAAAAGGAAGTACTCCCCGTCGGGGGCACACAGCCGATCAAAGTGGACGTGCGGTTCGTGGCCGCGACGAACCGGAACATTCAAGACGCCATCAAGGAGGGTTCTTTCCGGCAGGACCTCTACTTCAGGCTGAACGTCGTTTCACTGCGCATACCGCCTCTGTCGGAGCGCAAGGACGATATCCCCCTGCTCTCCCACTACTTCCTGAAAAAGTACAACCTCATCATGAAAAAAACCGTAGCCGAGATCTCACAGGACGTGCTCGGCCTGCTCATGAACTACGACTTCCCGGGCAACGTGCGGGAACTCGAAAACATCATGGAACGCGGCGTCGCGCTGACGAACGGCAATACGATCGAGCTCGGCCACCTGCCGGAAGACCTGCGGGAGCTTTCCATCAAGACGTTCCGGAGGAAGGAAGGCAAAATTCCGTCGCTGGAGGAGCAGGAATTCTCCTATATCCAGTGGGT
>JBGPHF010000005.1:0-22524 GCA_041484215.1 Nitrospirota bacterium | reverse complement strand
CGGGTTGTACAGATATTTCTTGATCACCAGCTTGCTGTTCTGTCCGAGCGTCAGGATGCTGTCGTCCCGGAACAGGATCTTCATGCGCGCCCGGTCCTTGGTAATGACATTGTCCGTTTCCTGCAACGACTCCTTCAGGACCGCCTTGATCTTGTTCGCCTGGCGTTCGACGAGGGCGTTGCCCCTCAGATAGACCACGTCGCCCGCCTTATCGGCGGCCCGCGCCGGGAGGGGGAGGACCGCTGCGAGCAGGAGGACAACAACGATATATGTTTTTGTCTTCATAAGCGTACCACCGCCATCAGGGTCACGATGTTTCTTCGATACTCATAGGGCGACAGGTTCGATCTATTCTGTACATAGAGATTTGACAAGTTGAGGCTTACGCTCTTTGCAAGATGCCGGTCCAGCGCCACGGAATATTCGCGCGTGGTATCATGACGCTTCTCCGTAAAACCGGGGGGCACGCCGTCGTACTTTTTGCCATAGTAGGACGTTGACAAAGCCGCGCCGATGCCGAACAGCTTGCCCCGGATACTCAGAAAGCCCTTGTTGCCCGCATAGTCCCAGAAGTCTGTTTTCGTCGCGTCCCTGTCGTAGGCGTAACCCGCGCTGACCGCCGATTCATTGCTCAGCATAATCGTGTGGGTCAGGCCGCCGCCGTTGTTGTTCCCGTTACGGTCGGTATTCGTGGGAAAGAGGGGGGCGTCAGAGAATGTCTTATTTTCATAGGAATAGAAGAATTCCGTGACCGACGCCTTGGTAAAACTAAATGCGGCGACCGGCCGTACCTGGTGCACCGCGCTGTACTTGTCGCCATCCACGAGAGAATACTGGTACTGGTAGTTCAGGTCGAGCCTGCTCGTCTCCGAGGCATTGTACCGGCCCGCGAGCGTAAGGGTATGCTGTTGGACATCGAAACGGGTCAGGGTGTTGTTGTGGCCGTCGTAAAAAGAATACCCGGCATTCACGGTTGTTTTCTCCTTGTCGATGAACTGGTACGTGCCTCCCAGCGTCGTGATAAACCTCCAGTCCGCCTTCCGGAGACCCGGCGCGACCGGGTTGTCGGGGTCGAGGATCACGTTCGAGTCGTGCTGTTCGCCGGCGAGGAGGTTCAGGGAATACCGTTTCTTTTCCGTTCCTTCTCCGCTGGAGATGAGGCCAAGATACTCGTTCGCGGAAGCCTTGAGCGCTTCCTCGGCGGTTCCGCTCGTTACGGCGACGAATTGTACTTTTGCGCCCTCCCGGTCCCCGAGTTTGAACAGGACGATGCCTAACTCATACTTCGTCCGCGCGTCCGCCGGATCCGCGTTCAAGGCCCGTTCGAGGGCGGCGCGGGCGCTTTGAAAGTCCCCTGACCTCGAATAAGCGGTCCCGAGCGAGAGCAGTGTGTCCCGCCCCGCGGGCTTCAGGTCCAAGGCTTTTTTAAAAAATGAAACTGCATCCGCGTACTCGCCCGTTTCAAGCAGGAACGAACCTTTGGTCATGAAGGTTTCGTATTCTTTTTCCGTTCCCTCCTGGGCAAAAGGAGCGCGTGGAATTGCAAAAAACAGCAGAAACAGAAACAAGAAAGCGGTGGTTTTCGTTCTCATATTTCAATTGTAGCACAGAGTACTTGGTTCACCTTTCGAATGTCTCAAAGAAGGCTTCGCATCCCCATGAATGAAATGGCGTGTTTTCTCATTTCTGCAAAACTTTTCCGAGCCTGTTCCGCGTGAAAACAATCGGTTATGGTCTGGCACATTCAATGCATCTTATCAGGGCAAGAAAGGCGAAAGGAGGACAAAGCCATGAAGAACACAATAGCAAAAAAAGCGGGCTACATCGGAGCAGGCATAGGACTTGCGCTCTTTGCGATTTTCGGACTCTTGCCGGGCAGTCTTATGGGCGGCGCAGCGGGCCTCAACGTCGCGGGTTGGCTTTTCGGCATGCCGGTTCAGCCCGGACTCATTGCCCGCGTGATCGTCCTGGCCGCCATGCTCACGGGTGTGCTGGTCGCCGGTATCGTAATGGTAACGGTAACGTCCACGATGGGCTGGCTCGCGGGAAAAGTGATCGAATCGGGCGTGCATGTAAGGGAAGCGGCTGCGGCCGCTAAATTATCCAAGGCAAACGAAAGGAGATAGCCATGAAGAACGTAACTATTAAAACGGGAATGAAGATCGGCGCGACAATCGGTGGGTTGGTGTTCCTGGTCCTGGGGATCGTCCCGGGGTTCTACTTCGGCAGCTTCGGGACTCTGATCATGCTCCAGAAGCTCATGGGCGGGGCGGTGGAACCCACGCTCTTTGTGCGGGCGGCGGTGGTAATGGGCATCGTGGTCGGAATAGCCTGCGCCGCGGCGGTCAGCCTCGTGGTGGGCGGACTCCTGGGCACGGTGATGGGCTACATCGTATCGATGCCTGCAATGCTCCGGGAAAGGAAAGCGGCTGAAGCGGAAGCGTAGAGAGAGAACAAAACCGTCAGGGCGGCCCGTGTGGGCTGCCCTTTTTTATTGCGCAAAGTGCGCTGTTCTACGGCAGGCGCGGCTGGCGCAGGGGCGCATCCCCTTCCATCTCCAGGGGAGAGGATTCCACGACACCGAGTTTCCAGGTATAGACCCTGCCGCAGGCCTGGCAGGACGCGCCCGAGAGGGCCTCCTTGCAGCCGGGACAGTATATGACGTAGTGGCGGGAAAGGAGATGGCTATGCCGGTCCAGGTCGATCCTGTTTCCGCAGCACTTGAGCTCAGGGACAAGGTCTCGCTCGCACACGCACCTGTTGTCCCGCGGCCACGGCAGCATTTCTTCCAGCAGATAGATAGCCTGCCCCAGAACGTCGGCAAGCTCGTCGTTCGACTCGTCGCTGAAAAACGATTCCGTCAGTTTCTCGCGGATAACGATCATGAGCGGGTCTTCCTTGAGAAAGCGGAGCATCTTCCGGAGCCGCTCCTCGCCCGCGCCGAGCCGGGAAAGGGCCCGCAGATTAGCGTTTTCCTTATAATGTTCCTGAAGGTAGAGGAGCATCCAGAGCTGCGTCATGTCGTAAAAAAACTCGAGCACGGGGTAGTATCCGTACTTGTTCTTGATGCCGCTTTCCACCTCTCCGCGTTTTTCCGGAATGCGCGGGAACATGGCAATGAGCAAGCCGTCCTCGAAGTCCTCGTAAAAGAACGGCGTTCCCGCGAAATGCCGGCAGGCGCAGTGCGCGCACTCGACGACGTTGAACTCCCACTTGAGCAGCGCACGCTTCACCTGCGGCGCGCGCGCGACATCTACCCACGTGGCGACCTTGGCCTCGAAATCGCGTCCGCAGGTTCCGCACGTAAACGTTTCCGAGCTGTACGACTCGACCCGGTTGTTCAACGGATTCAGCATGTTTTATTATACACCCCCCGTCAATCTTTTTAAAAAAAACATACTTTGAAAAAGATCGGCGTTTTATGGTAATATGAGCCCGCCGCACCCGGGAATGGATTTTCAGACGACGAAAGGGGTTTCCATGCCGACAAACGAGGAATCAATTTTAACCACCGCTCTCCATTCCGAGGTCGAGAACCGCTTCCTCACCTATGCGCTTTCGACGATCGTGTCACGTTCGCTCCCGGACGTACGCGACGGGCTTAAGCCCGTGCACCGTCGGATCCTCTTTGCCATGTGGGAAATGGGCTTGGGACCGACCTCGAAATTCAGAAAAAGCGCGGCGGTGGTCGGAGAAGTGCTCGGGAAATTCCACCCGCACGGCGACCAGGCGGCCTATGACGCCATGGTCCGGATGGCCCAGGACTTCTCGCTTCGGTATCCCCTGGTCGAGGGCTCGGGAAATTTCGGGAGCATGGACGGCGACCCGGCAGCGGCCATGCGCTACACCGAGGCGCGCCTCTCGCAGCTGGCCGAGGAACTTCTGGTCGAAATCGAAAAAGACACGGTGGCGTTCCGTCCGAACTACGACAATTCGCTCAAGGAACCCGTGGTCCTTCCCGCGCGCTTTCCCCAGCTCCTGGTGAACGGCACGTCGGGCATCGCCGTGGGCATGAGCTGCTCCTTCCCTCCGCACAATATCGGCGAGGTGATCGACGGGCTCGCGGCCATGATCGATAATTCCAGCATCGACCTCAAAGACCTGCTGAAATTCATCAAGGGCCCGGACTTTCCGACCTCCGGCCAGATCCTGAACACGAAAAAAGAACTCAAGGAGATTTACCAGACGGGCAGCGGCGCCATCCGGATCCGGGGCGAGTACTCGCTCGAGGACCTTCCGCGCGGCAGACAGGTGATCGTATTCTCCTCGATCCCGTACCAGGTGAACAAGGCGAAGCTGCTTGAGAAGATGATCGGCCTTCTGGAAGAGAAGAAGCTGCACCAGGTCTCGGCCGTGCGGGATGAATCCACGGACATCGTGCGGCTCGTGGTGGAGCTCAAGGCCGAAGCAAACCCGGAGCTGGTGACCGCCTACCTCTTCAAGCACACGGACCTCGAGTCCACCTTCCCGATGAACTTTACGGCTTTGAAGCCGAACATGGAGCCGGAACGCCTGTCGCTCAAGGAAGTGATGCGGTACTTCCTCGACTTCCGGCACGAGCTGGTCACGAAGCGATTGAACTACGACCTCAGGATACTCAAGGCGCGGCTCCATATCCTGATCGCGTTCGAGAAGCTTTATGACGATCTGGACACGGCGATCAAGCTGATCCGAAAGGCGAAGTCGAAGGAAGATGCCGCGGAGAAAGTAAAGAAACATTTCAAGTTCGACGACGAGCAGGTGAAGGCCATCCTCGAGATGCAGCTTTATAAACTGGCGGGACTCGAGATCGAGCGCATCCTGAAGGAAAAGGCGGAGAAGGCCAAGCTGAAAAAGGACATCGAGGCCATCCTGGGTTCCCAGAAAAAAATCTGGGGCCTGATCAAGACCGAGCTCCAGGAAATAAAGCAGAAGTACGGGGACAAGCGCAAGTCCGTGATGAAGGCAGCGGAAGACGTGGAGTTCTCGCAGGAGGATTTCATCGCCCACGAGGAAATGACCGTGATCCTGACAAAAATGGGCTGGATCAGGCGCGTGAAAACCCTGGGAGAGAACCTCAGGTTCAAGGAAGGCGACGACCTGCTCGCGCTCATCCCGGCGAACACTCGGGACAGCGTCGCGGTCTTCTCGTCGGCGGGCAAGGTCTACGTGGTAAAAGGCTTCGACCTGCCTTCGGGCTCGGGCTTCGGCGAACCCGTGCAGAGCCTGTTCAAGTTCGGCGACGGCGAGCGGCCGGTCACGGCCATGAACCTGACCACCGTTTTTGCGGGCCCGCCTCCCGGGGGCGACCAGGAAAAACAGCCTGCGCTTGCGCTTGCGCCGCGCGAGGTGACCGCGCTTACGGTTTCGGCGCACGGCGTCGGGTTCGCGTTCGACCTTGCGCAGTTCAATTCCGCGACCACGCGCGCGGGGAAAAAATTCGCCGGGGTGAAAGAAGGAGACGCCATCATGGGCGTGGACATCCTCGATCTTCCGAATGTGCTGTTCCTTACCTCCGAAGGCAAGGCCGTTGTCGTGGCCGCAAAAGACATTCCGGTCCTGACCGGCGCGGGCAAAGGCGTAAAGCTCGTGAACGTGAAGAACGGCGAGGTCGTGCTTTTCCGCGCCGTGCGCAAGGGACAGCAGGTGAAGGTGATCGACGACAAGGGCAAGGAAAAGATGATCGACCTGAAGCCCTTCGGCGTGATGACCCGCGGGTCCGTGGGTTTGAAAGCGGTGAAGGCGGTTAAGTTCGTGTAGAAGTGGTTTTTAGCGGCGGTTCGCGCATTGCAAACAGAGCGGGTATAGCATGTTTTGCTAATCACCGCTTCGATGTAAGTCTGTCTATGAATCAATGGATCTGTTTCGAGACTTGCTCACAACTGTGACCGAACTCGTGAAAAAACAGGAAGAGAAAAAAAGAAATTTAAACAAAAACCCCTTGACGGTGAACATTTGTTCACCTATAATAAGTACACAACTAACCAATGTTGCCATGAGGATGAGTTGAACGATACGCTCTCGCAGGATGAAATTTGAACTCCAGGCCAGAAGGTAACGTTATTGACATGGTAACCGTCGACCCCATATCCGTGGGGGACAGCCCGAACAGCACCGTGAACGTAGACTAAGGTAGACACCTGTCTCTGTTATCTTCAGGGATGTGCTGCGTTACGGTCAATCTGGTACGTAAGTGGAAAAATTGACAGGTGCAACGATACATTTACTTTAATTAAAGGAAGCTAGTGACGAAACAGACTAAAATAATCGATATTATCAGCGCGGATAAATCGGCACCTGGTCTCGTGTCACTTCATGACATTGCAGGAGCTGAGTTAGCGATTGATGAGCGCGCTGCGGTAAATGATGCCAAGGCTTTTGGACATATCGATTATATATATTTTCGTCGTTTTTCCGATGGCCGATCGTCCCAAATCGCGGCATATATTATCGACAACTCAACCCACCGTCTTGATGAAAAAGCGCTGGCTGAACTTCACTGGAAGGTTTGGTTGTATGGACAGGCTCCTTTGATTTATGTTGCCTGGCAGGGCAGGGTCGATATTTTGTCATGCGTAAGAGGCCCGGATTTTTGGATAACGGATAGTGCGGAATACCGCTATGTGCCAGCGAAAAGCTTTGAGATAGACGCATTAAAAACCGCAGGAGAAATATCGGACAGTCTTGGGAAATTTACACTGTTTCCGCTTGCAGATGGAACTTTCTGGGAAGATCCGGATAACCGGAAGCTGGCGGACCATGCAAAAGTCGCCCATCAAGAACTGATTCAGGCGATAGTGGAAGCGGATGTGGAACTCGAAGGAGAGAAAAATCCGATTCTGCGACGCCTGCTTTTTTTGCTGGTTTTGATCAAGTATCTTGAGGATCGGCAAGTGTTTCCGGGAGATGGATGGTTTGGAGCATATCGAAAGGGGGCTCGAGGCTTCTTCGATGTGCTGCAAGGAGGCGAACCTGACGAGGTGTTACGCCTTCTGGCCAAACTGGAAGAAAAGTTTAACGGTGATATTTTTTTCTTGCCAGCTGAGGGACGGCAGAAAATTACGAAAAAAGCGCTTCAACGATTTGCTGAACTCGTGGATGCGAGAACACTCAAGAGGCAACGTTATCTTTGGAAGCGGTTTTCCTTTGCACATCTACCGGTCGAGGTCATCAGTCACCTTTATCAGCGCTTTGTCAATGGCGGCCACGGCGCAGTTTATACTCCGCCTTTTCTAGCTGCATTGCTGCTTGACTATGCCATGCCGTACGATAAACTTTCGGGCGATGAACGGATTCTGGACTCGGCGTGCGGTTCTGGTGTTTTCCTCGTTGGGGCATTCAAGAGACTCGTCAATATCTGGCGCAGCCGCCATGGGTGGCGAAAGCCCGACGTACAAACACTCAAGAAAATTCTAAAGAGAAGTATTTTTGGCGTCGAACTAGACCCAAATGCTGTTCATCTTACGGCTTTCAGCCTAAGTCTCGCAGTTTGCGATGCTTTGCAGCCTGCGGTAATTTGGCGCGAACTGAAATTTGACCCTCTTCACGAATCCAACCTGCTTGAATCCGATTTTTTTACCTTATGTGACGATACGCAACAAGACAAGCTTTCTCTTCCAACGGGCGGATTCGACATCGTTGTCGGTAACCCGCCCTTTGAATCTAAGTTGTCGGAGGCCGGGAAGAAGATTGATAAGCTTGCCAAACAGCGGGACAGCAAGCGCGGATCGTTGCCGGACAAGCAAGCAGCCTATCTATTTCTTGAGCAAACGCTGAACCTGCTTAGGCCGAATGGTCGGCTCTGCCTGATCCAACCCGCCGGTATTCTTTATAACCGTCACGCACAAGCGTTCCGAGCCGCTCTCCATCGAAAATTTCAGGTAAATGCCATTCTCGACTTCAGCTCGATACGCAATTTATATGATGCGGCGGACCCCAAAACCGTGGCAATGTTTGTTCAGGCGAAAACCCCAGACGAGAATCACTGGGTCAATCATCTAACTTTCCGGCGGACAAATAGCGCGAATGAGAGAATTTGTTTCGAGATTGATCATTACGACCATCATCGCGTCAGCCAGGCTCAGGCAGAGAATGATCCATTCGTGTGGCGGGTAAATCTGCTTGGCGGCGGGAGGTTGTTTGACATTTCGCAGCGCCTTCAGCGCATGCGCACTTTATCGCAATTTATCGATCAGCAAAAAGATTGGGACTATGGCGAGGGATTTATTGCGGCGAAAACAGGTCGCCGGGACCCTGGTCGCTTTTTGCCTGGCAAACCGTTCTTGCCAACAACTGCTTTTACTGATACTGGCATCGATGAGAGTAAAATCGCAACCGTGATCGATACTCACTTTCGATCCGAATATACGGAGAATCGTTATACTGCCCCTCTCATTCTTATAAAAGAGTCGGAGTCGATTCCTATTGATTTTTGGTCTAAGGGTTTCATAGCATATCGCGACAAAATCGTAGGTATTCATGCACCCCGTTCTCAAGAATCAGTTCTCCGTTCGGTTTATAGCACTATTATTCAAAATAGAGATATGTATCGCTTCACTTGCATGCTCAATGGGTCGCAGGCGCTAATTGGCAAGGCGACGGCAATTCTGAAGCAAGATATTGACACGCTGCCGTTTCCCGAAGACCCAAGTGAGTTGACATTCTGTTTTTGGGAAGAAACGCTGCGATCGGATGTCCTTAAATACATGTCTGATTATGTGCGTCTCGGGCAGAATTCCACGCTCCTGCAAAATGCGGCGTCTCCATCCGATCTCATAGCGTACGCCCGTCTGTTTATTCGGATGCTTGGTAGCGTTTACGAAAATCTTAAAGCATCGGCGACAGTTTATCTCGATGGTCTCATTTGTCAACCATTCTACTTCGGAGAACGGCCGAATCTGACCTGGATCGAAAAGGGAATTGAGGCTGACCTGCGAAAGCTAATTTATCACGAGGAGCAATATAAATTGCTTCGTACTGTACGAGTGCTGCGATTCTATTCTCAGAATGTAATTTTGATAGTGAAGCCGGACCGACTACGATACTGGATTCCTTCGACCGCCATACGGGATGCTGATGAGTCGCTTCTAGATTTGCGCGAACAGGGCTACTGAATATGAACGGAAAAGTGGCTAAAGCGCAAACCAGAGGCGGCGTTACATCGGGTATTTTAAAAGAGGCACTTGTCTCAAAGACGATTTCTTATGTATCTCGGCAACTACAGTCGTGGAGAGACGATCCAGGCCGTAGGGATGTTCAGTCAGAGAACCAATTAAACCTGCAACTCGTCAAATTTCTCGATGCGCAGGCTCGAAGTGAATTCCCAATGGTGCGTTTCGACCATGAAGAATATCAAAGCGGGCGACGAAGCATCGATATGTCCGCATCTCCGATTGAGACGATAATCATTGACGCTAGGCTTCATACCATATACGACCCCATCCTCGTCATTGAAGGTAAACGTCTTCCTGCTCCGTCTCTCGACCGTGAAAAGGAGTACGTTTCAGGAGGAAAAGATAGTATTAGCGGTGGGATTCAACGATTCAAGCTCGGGCTGCACGGAGGCGATCACAATATTGTCGCAATGGTCGGGTATGTTCAGGAACAGTCGTTAAGCCAATGGCATAAGCAGATCAATGATTGGATTGCGAAGTTTGAACGGGGTATATTTGAAGATTCATGCGAATGGAGCGCTGGCGAAAAGCTTGCCTTAATTGAAGAAGATTCGCTCAATGGAGTTGCAAGGTATAACTCGACTCATAGCAGAGTAGGGAGTGTAAAAAAGGAGCGGTTCGAGCTATATCACCTTTGGATTGAAATGAACTGTAACAAACATAAAAAACAAGGTTCGGTATAAGTCGGCGTTGTACATCAAAGAGGACATCCCGGCCTGTCTGGTCCAGGTATATCGGATACGTTGCTCGCGAACGTATTGAGCCCGCCTTCGCGTGATCTATTGATTATGAAAGCCTTCTCCGCCGATGAGATTACTTTTATGAAATCATTTGGCGTAGTATCAGAAGCCGCATCATGAATTCTTTCCGCAAAGAACTTTGGTTCAACGTGCCCTCCCGCAGGGGCTTTGTCAGCATCACGCCGCAGGTCGAGGGGTGCCTGCGCGAAGCGGTGTAAGGGAAGGGCTCGCGCTCGTGAATGCCATGCACATCACCGCCTTCGGTCTTCTACCCTCTTCCAAAAGGGGAGAGGGCAGGGTGAGGGGGGACGTTCTGGGAACACCGAACTATCCGGAAATTCCGGGCGACTGAAGAATTGTAGCAGTGCCGACCATTTTCGTGACGTCACGAAAATGGTCTGTAACGGGGAGGCCAAACAATGACCGATGGCGAGCTTATTCTCTATACGTCCGAAGACGGGAGCACTTCTGTCAGGCTCAGGGCTGAAGGCGGCACGGTATGGCTGACTCAGCTGGAACTTGCTGATTTGTTTCAGACTACGGTCCCTAATATTAATCAGCACATAAAGAGCATACTGGCCGATGGTGAGCTGACGGAGGCAACTATTAAGGATTACTTAATAGTTCGTCAGGAGGGTGCCCGCAAGGTACAGCGAGCGATAAAGGCCTATAATCTCGACATGATTTTATCCGTCGGCTACAGGGTGAAGTCTCTTCGCGGCACTCAATTCCGTCAATGGGCAACTACTCATCTCCGTGAATATCTTATCAAGGGTTTTGTCATGGACGATGCCCGTCTGAAAGAGCCGGGCGGCTGGGATTATTTCGATGAGCTGCTTGAACGCATTCGGGACATCCGGGCGTCGGAAAAGCGGTTTTATCAAAAGGTGAAAGACATCTATGCTATGGCCGTGGACTACGATCCAAAGAGCGACCAGGCACAGCTTTTCTTTAAGAAAGTGCAGAACAAAATGCTCTGGGCCGTGACCGGGAAGACGGCAGCCGAGTTGATCACGGGTCGAGCAAATCCGAGCTTGCCGAACATGGGGTTGCAGTCATGGCACGGAACCCGCGTGCGACAGCAAGATGTGACGGTGGCCAAGAATTACCTCGATAAACCGGAGATCGAAGAACTCGACCGCATTGTGGTTATGTATCTGGATTATGCCGAAGATCAGGCCAAACGCCGCAAGACCTTGACCATGAAGGAATGGTCGGAGAAGCTCGACGCCTTCCTGTCGTTTAACGAACGCAATGTGCTCACCCATCCTGGCAAAGTTTTTCACGATGTTGCCGAGAAGCTGGTGCTGGAGCATTACACGAAATTTGATGCTCAGCGGCGGGAGGCGGAGCGGATTGCGGCGGATAATGAGGATTTGAAGGCGTTGGAGGATATGGAGAAGAAGCTGAAAGAAAATGACAAGAAGCATGGGAAGGAATGAGGTAACCGGAGGCCGCCATTATGGGAATGTTCGATACGATTGTTTTTGATAAAGCATACACCTGCCCGCAATGCGGCGCGGATATTGCCTCTACGCAAACGAAGGCCTTCGAGCAGACGCTGAGTAGCTATCACGTGAAAGACTGCGTATCCCACGCCGAAGACATCCGGATCGTGAAGGAAGAGCTGTTCTGTTATAAATGCACTCATTTCGGCGGACAGTATGTGTACCTCGCCGTGGTAAGAGGCATTCTGGTCGGCGTGGTTGATACCCTGCAGGCGGCCCAAGGCATGCTGAATGATATGAACCTGGAGAAGATAATCCTCTGGTATCACGATCTGTTTACAAGGTATGAGTCGGAATTACGTGAGAAGCATGGCGCTCTTAACTTCATGAGGCATGTGGTGGAGTGGTTCGAGAAAGGGTATCACAAGCGTGAGGAAGGGGACGCTGCCGCAAAAGGAAATTTGCTTTTCATCTGGAACAGGGAACAGTTGCAAGATGCGAAGGAGCCTCTTGAGGCGATAAAAAATTACTTGGCTAAAAAGGAAGACAAAGGAGAATGAGAACCCTATGAAATCCTTCCGCAAAGAACTCTGGTTCAACGTGCCTTTCCGCCGAGGTTTCATCAATATTACCCCGTAGCCGAGCGAGGCAACGCGGTCCTCGCCGACATGAACGCTGAAATAACAGGTTGACACCGCTTGACATAAAACTTGACTTATACTTGACTCTTGGTTAAACTTATCCCATGGGTTATACTCCTCAATTCACGATCTCTTCGGCACTGCTTTCTGAAGTTGAGCAGGTGGCGGTGTTGCGAGAGCGGATTCAGAGCGCCGTGGTGGATCTTGCGTGGATTCCCGCGCTCCAGAAAGATACCCGCACGCGCAATGTCCACGCCTCCACTGCCATCGAGGGCAATCCGCTGACCCTTGAGCAGGTCCGTGTCCTGGAGGAAGGGCGCGAACTTTCGGCTTCCGACGCGCGGCACAAGCGGGAAGTTCTCAATTATTTTGCAGGGCTTCGCTATGTGGAAAAAAATGCGAACAAAAGGATAATTCGTCAGACCGACATTCTGGAGCTTCACCGGATTCTGGCCAAAGAGGTGATGGACCAGGGCGAGGCCGGAAAGTACCGGATGATTGCTGTGCGGGTCGGGCAGTACCGTTCTCCCGCGGCTGATGCCGTTTCGGGGCTGATGTTCGAGTTGCTGGCGTGGTGGAATACGGCGTCGAAAAAGGTCTCACCTGTCCTCAGCTCGGCCATCCTGCATTACCGGTTCGAGGCCATCCATCCCTTTGCCGACGGCAACGGACGCACAGGCCGGGCGCTTGCTTTGTGGGAGCTCTATCGGCGAGGCTTCGACACCCATCATATCTTTTCGGTGGACGAATATTACTGGGAAGATCGTCCGAAATACTATGCGGCGCTGGATGGCGTGCGGAAGGCCGGAGAAGACCTGACCACGTGGCTGGAGTATTGTGCGGCAGGTCTCAGGCAAACACTCGAACGGGCATGGCTGCGGATTCAAACCTTTCAGGTAAAATCCGCCGAGAGGCTGGTCTTACGCCCGCGACAAGAACAGCTACTTCACCTGCTCCGTGATCACGGAGGCATGGCCCCCGGGGAAATATGGAAGGCATTGGGCGTGTCCCGGCAGGGTGCGATGGACCTATTGCGACCGCTGATCGAGGCGGGGCTGGTCGAGAAGATTGGCGGGAAAAAGACGGGGCGTTACGTATTGCGAAATCTATAAGCGAATCAGAAGCCAGGGCCGCATCAAGTGCCACGCCAAACGTGCTGAAGTTAAGCTATTTTAGTTTAAGATAAGAGCGCTACTATGAAATCCTTCCGCAAAGAACTCTGGTTCAACGTCCCCTCCCGCAGGGGTTTCGT
The DNA here is from genome assembly GCA_041484215.1 of Nitrospirota bacterium. Taxonomy (GTDB): domain Bacteria; phylum Nitrospirota; class UBA9217; order UBA9217; family UBA9217; genus JBGPHF01. The sequence goes on along the minus strand of JBGPHF010000005.1, from coordinate 9,291 downwards.
CAACATCACGACGCAAGTCGAGGAGTGTGTGCAGCAGAGCGGCGTGTGGGAGGGCCTGGTCCTCGTGAACGCCATGCACATCACGGCCTCGGTCTTTATCAACGACAATGAGCGGGGCTTGTTCGACGATTTCGAGGTTTGGCTCGAAAAGCTCGCGCCCCACGAGCCGGTGTCCCAGTATAGGCACAACACCGGCGAGGATAACGCGGACGCGCACCTCAAACGCTCGATCATGGGGCGGGAAGTCGTGGTCGCGATCACGAACGGCAAGCTCGACTTCGGCCCCTGGGAGCAGATCTTCTACGGCGAGTTCGACGGGAAGAGGAAAAAACGGGTGCTGGTCAAGGTCATCGGGGAGTAGGACGGGTAGGGATTCTCACGCGAACAAACAGGGAGAAGCATCGAGCTTCTCCCTGATCTTTTTGCTTTTTTTGCATCTTCTCGTCAAGGCAATTTCCGCTAGAAACGGCCCCGATGATCAGGCGCGCTTTTCAAGGCCCCTTGTCATGCCGAGCAGCGTGGTCGAGAAACCCTGAGCGGAGGGCTCTTCTTCTTTCCGTACGCTCTGAAACACTTCACACATCCAGCAGTTATGCTGCTTCTGCGCCTCCGTGCCCTGCACCGCGCCTCCGCAGAACGTCCCGGCCACAGCCCAGCACGCCCTTCCGGCATTTTTCCCGCCGTGCACACCGTTCAGGTTTTGCTGCGTGGCCGCGGGGCAAACCCCCAGCTCTCCCGCTAGTTTTCCACCCGGGTGCCGCTCGCATTTCTTGTGTTCCCAACAGTTGAGTTTAGGCATATTTTATCCCCCTACGAGTTGTGGCAATCTTTTGATTCTCGATATATAAGGGAAAAATGCACAAACTATGCCCTAAATGATATTTATGCAATATCAAGTAATTAAGTGCCCTGTCAGAATAGATTATGCCGAGATGTGTCAGTTAAAATGCTCTTACTGGCTGGAATTCGGGCAGTTCAGGGTTTTTACGCAGCAGGCTGAAAAAAGGCAGCAAGTGAGCATTTTTTTCACGCGCCTCACGAGCGTGACGGTTTTTTCCTGACCCGCGCCCGAAAGACTCGCTCAAAAACAAAAGAGCCGGCAGTTTTCTGCCGGCTCTTTTTAATTTTTCATGGTGGGCGATGCAGGGTTTGAACCTGCGACCCCTGCCGTGTGAAGGCAGTGCTCTCCCGCTGAGCTAATCGCCCGGGAACGGATACTTTGTAACACAGGCGGCGTTGGTTAGTCAAGTTAAAACTTGTATTCCGAAGTTAACCACGGGTCCCGATACCGCCGGGACACACGGTAAAACGAACCCGATTGGACCGAAGTCGCGGCACGAGTTGAGAAGCGGTTTCTTTAACGTGTGTGGCGTTAGCCGCCTGCGGTTACATACTGTCAATCAACGATCAGTATCGCGCACTTCAAATACTGCGTCTCCCGCGCGGCGAGCAGCATGGGATGATCCCGGGCCTGGGACCTCATTTCGAGGAGCCGGGCTTGCCGTCCCGCGGAATGGGCCGCGTCGATCAGCATTTCCTTGAACAGATCCTGGTCGATATGATGGGAACACGAGCAGGTGACGAGCGCCCCGCCCGGTTCGAGCAGCTTCATGGCCCGCAGGTTGATCTCTTTGTATCCCTTGAGAGCCTCGCGCACCTTGGCCCGGCTTTTAACGAACGCCGGCGGGTCGAGGATGATGAGGCCGAAGCGCTCCCGTTGTTTTTCGTACCGTCTAAGCTCATCGAAGACGTCTGCCGAGATGAATTGCGCATTGAGGCCGTTCAGCGTGGCGTTCGCTGCTGCCAGGTCCACGGCCTTCCGGGAAGAATCGATGCCCGTGACCTCGGATGCGCCGAACCGCGCGGCGCTCAAGGACCACGCCCCGACATAGCAGAAACAGTCGAGCATGCGCCTGCCCCGCGCGAGTTCCTTCATCGCCTGCCGGTTCTCCCGCTGGTCGAAAAAGAACCCCGTCTTCTGGCCTTCGAGCACATCGACGTGGTACTTGATGCCCGACTCTTCTATGAGGACGGGGCCGGACACTTCGCCGTGAACCACGCGCGTTTCCTGCGCCAAGCCCTCTATCTCGCGCGAGGCCGTATCGTTTCTGAGTACGATCGCCGTGGGCGCATATTCGTCCCGAAGCGCCGGGAGGATACGGTCCAGCAGCTTATCGATCCCCGCGGTCGAGGACTGGACAACAAGCGTGTCCGCGTACTTGTCCACGATGAGGCCCGGCAGACCGTCGCCCTCGCTGAACACGGCGCGGAACGAATCGCCGAACCCCAGCGTCCTGCGGAGCGCGCGGGCAGTGGCTATTTTTTTCCGAAAGAAATCGGCGTCGAGCTCTTCCTGTTTGCGCGTGAGAAGGCGCACCGCGATGAGGGTATGGGGGTTGATATACCCCCGGCCGATGAAACGTCCTCCATGGTCCAGGACGTCCACGAGTTCTCCGGGCGCAAGCCCCGCGGGTATGTTCTCGAGTTCATTGCTGAACACCCAGGGGTGGCCGCGCAGAATGCGGCGTTCTTCTTTACTTTTCAGTTTAAGGGCAATCATGAGAGGTGCAAAACCGGGATTTACAGGCGGTTTTCGATATGGGTGTCGCTCCGCAGCGTCTGCAACCACGTCCGATAGGTGTTTTCGAGCTTCTCTTCATAGAGCGCCTTGAGGATATCGTCTTTTACTTTCTCGAAGGGCCTGGTAGGCGTGCGGACTTCTTCAAGCCGGATGAGATGAAAACCTCCGCCGAACCGAAGCGGACCGGCGAGCTCGCCGGGTTTGAGCGTTTTGACGGCTTCGGCTATTTCCGGGACCAGCTGATCACGCTGCAGGAAGCCGAGGTCTCCATCGTGCGAGGCGTTCTCTCTCTCCGAAAGCTCCTTGACGAGACGAACGAAGTCCTCGCCCTTTTGCACCCGGGCAAGGGCCTCCGCGGCCTTTTCTTTCACGGCCTCGGCCTCCGCCGCCTTCGCGTTATCCGGAACGCGGAAGAATAGCTGGCGCACCCGAATCTCCTCGGGCAGCGCATAGTTTTGGCTGTTCCGCGAATAGTAGGCGCGCGCCTCGGCCTCGTCCACGGCGAGGCCCGCGCGCACGAATTTGTTGAATACGCGCGAAATCGTCATCTGCTCCCGGAGCTCGATCTTGTACTGGTCGAGCGTGAGCCCTTCCTTGGCCAGGGCCGCTTCGAACTGTTTCGTGTCGAAGGAATTCCGTTTCATGATGTCCGCGACGGCGTCGGTGAGCTCCTTATCGGTGACATCCATGCCTGCGCGCTTGGCCGCGCCCATCTGGAGCTTCCGGTCGATCATGTCTTCGAGCAGGAGCCGCTCGTCATGCCCGGCATCCGTCTTTTTCAGCGTCGCTTCCCGCTGGAGGTCGGAGAGGGTAATGATCTCCTCGTTCACCACGGCTACCACGCGATCGATGACCACCGAGCCGGCCGCAAGGCCCGTGAGGCTCTGGGAAACCACGAGGAACGCTATCGAAAACCAAAAAACGCACTTTTTCATTGTTCTGCTCCTGCTTTTTTCGCGCTGTCTTTTTTGTTGCCTTTTCAAGGCCGGTTGCTTATTATTCCCGCACCATGAAAAAAATTCTCTACTTCGTCAGCCTTGCTTTTTTCGTGCAATTCGCCGCCACGGCGCACTCGACGCCGCCCGATCCCGCGCAGGACGAGGTCATCATCGCCGCGGTCGGCGACCTCATGCTCGGCGGAAGGACAGGCCCGTTTCTCGCTGAATACGGCCCCGGCTACCCGTTCGAAAATGTGCTACGCGTGCTCCGGCAGGCGGACCTTGTCGCCGGGAACCTCGAGTCGCCGATCTCCCTTCGCGGGACGGCCGTGGAGAACAAGAAGTTCACGCTCCGGGCCGGGCCCATCGCCGCCCGGGCGCTCCAAAGCGCGGGGTTCCGCGTCGTGTCGCTGGCGAACAATCACGCCATGGACTTCGGCCCGCTTGCGCTCGAAGACACGCTCGCCGCTCTTGACGAAGCCGGCATTCTCTACACCGGCGCGGGCAGGGACCTCGCCGACGCCCGCGCGCCGGCAATCGTGAAAATAAAGGGAAAGACCCTGGCCTTCCTGTCCTACTCGCTTACGTTCCCGCTCGAGTTCTTCGCGTCCGCCGGAAGGCCCGGCACGGCGCCGGGCTACGCGGATTTTGTCAAGGCCGACATCGAGAAGGTACGGCCTCATGCCGACCTCGTTGTCGTCTCTTTCCACTGGGGCGCGGAGCTCATGACGGCCGCGAAGGACTACCAAATCGAACTCGGGCATAAGGCGATCGATTGGGGGGCCGACCTGGTGCTCGGCCACCACCCGCACGTGCTGCAGGAAATCGAAGTGTACCAGGGACGCCTCATCGCCTACAGCCTCGGAAACTTCGTGTTCGGTTCCGAAAGCAACCGTACAAACACCAGCATGATACTCCTTTTGACCTTCAGGGGCAACACCCTTGCAAAGGCCGAGGCCATACCAATCGACGTGAATAATTACCGGGTAAAATACCAACCGCAGACGCTCTCCGGCAAGACCGCGGGAGACGCCCTCGACGCCATCAATGCCGCGTCCGCGCGGTTTAAGACAAAACTGGAAAGAACGGGAGACCGGGGAATACTGCTGATCGCTCCCCCCGGCGGCCATCGGCAGGACAGTTTGAAGGAGCTTACCGTTCCAGGGCCTGGTAATTGATCTCGAATTTCGTCCGACCCCGCAGTTCCTTGAGCCACGCTTTGTAGCGCGCGTCCTCTTTTCCCCGGCGCAGTTTTTCCGTAATCTCTTTGTGCGCTTCGTCGAGGCCGATCCTGCCTGCTTTGCGCCGGTCCTCAAGCTTGAACAGGTGGTAGCCGTAAGCGCTCTTCACGACACCGCTCATGCCTCCCCGGGGCAGGTCGAAGACGACGTTGAACTCTGTCGGCATATCGCCTCGGGCGAAATAGCCGAGGTCGCCGCCTTTCTCCGCTTCGGGCGCAGTGGACTTCTCTTTCGCCATGGCGGCGAAATCGGCATGGTGTTGCAGGAGCTCCAGCACGCCTTGCGCCTCGGCTTCGGTGGCGACGACGATCTGTCGTACGCGCACCTGCTCCGGCCGTTCAAACTCCCCTGGGTTGGCCTGATAGTAGCGCCGCACTTCCGCCCCGGAAACCGACACGCGCTTGCCTACCTCTCGTGCGAGGATCCGTTCGACCATCATGTCTTCCCAAACGTCGGCCTTCCATTTTTCGAAATCGATCCCCTTCTCGGCGAGGATGTCTTTCACGTCTTTGCCGTCCTCGTGACGAAGCTCCTCGACGCGCCTGTTGATCTCGGGAAGCCCCACCTTGATGCGCCGCCGCTGGGCTTCTTTCAACAGCATCTTGCGTTCGATCAGGCGGTTCAGAAACTCCTCTTTTGCTTCGAGCAGCGCGCCCTCTTCAGGCTTGAACCCGGCGCGGGCAAAGCGCTCGTCGAACTCGGCGAGCGTGAGCGGGTCGCCGTTGATCGTGGCAACGACGCGCATGTTGGGCGAGACCGGCTCGGCAACGGGGGCCGTCGGCTCGGCGTCTTTTTTTTTGCAGGAAAAAAACAGAAGCCCCAGCAGAAGCGCCGGGGCCGCATATTTTACGAGACGGGACTGATTCATGGTTCGCGTTACTGCTTCTTACCCGCGGGCGCGGGCGGCGTCTGCAGCTCCAGCCCGCTCGGCACGGTCATCTGGGCCATGGACGCAACCGCCGTGTCCAGGGCTTTCTCGTCAATGGTTATTTTGGCTTTTGCCTTGAGCCCTTTTGCGTACTCGAGATACAGGTCCCGCTGACGCTCGGCCAGCATCCGGCGCTTCAGCTGCGGCTCCACGTCCTTGAAGCTCAGTTTTTTGCCGTCGGGTGTGCGCATTTTATCGAGGTTCTTGCTGTAATACGTTTTCGTCTCCTGGTCGGTCGGCTGGGCGAGTTTTCCCAGCTTGTCGGCAAGCTCCTTTTTGAGAAGGCTGTTGAAGAGCTCGTTCCGGGCATCCTCCTGGAGCCGCCGCTCCAGCTCCTTGCGCTGGCTTTCCTGCCGCTTCTTGTACTCCGCGTCCTTGTCCAGGCCCAGGCGCTTGGCTTCCTGCAGCACCGCCTCGATGCCTACCAGGTCTTCCAAAAATTCGCGCCTGGCCTTGGGGTCGCTCGCCACCGCCTGCTGCATCTGCGGCGTGAGGTCTTCAAGCTGCCGTTTGAAATCGCCCGCCGTGATCTTGGTGCGGTTCACCCGCGCCAGCACGGTGTTGTCGCTGCCCGAGCTGCAAGCTGCCAGGCCGATGGCCAAAGCCAGGACCGATGCAACTGAAATACATTTGTATCTGTTCATCAATGAATTCCTCCATTAGGATTAGAAATAACGCCTTGGCGATACGCGGGAAAGAACGTCGTTTTTATAGCATACTACACCAGTTCCTGCAAGCACTTTTTCACCGCTTCCGCCGCGGTCCGAAGCGACGGATCGGCAAGCGCGATCCGGAGCGTATATTCCGGAACGAGCTTGATCCTCCCCTGGCTCTTCTTGATCAGGACCAGGATTCGGTCCGGGGAAACGCCCGAACCCTCGGCAAAGGTGATGGTGACCGCGTCCTTGCCCGCATCGATGCGCGCAACCATCGCTTTTTTAGCGATGAGCTTGACGCTCATGATTTCGAGCAGGTTTGCCGCGGGCTCGGGCAGCTCGCCGTAGCGGTCCCGCAGCTCGTCCGCAAGGTCGCCGAGCTGCGCCTCGTCAGCAACGCTTGAAATCTCCTTGTAAGCGGCGAGCCGCAGGCTCACGTCGTTGATGTAATCCTCGGGGATGAATGCCGAGGCCCGGAGGTTGATCTGCGTGTCCGCTTCCCGGGAAAGTTCCTCTCCGCGAAGCTCGGCCATGGCCTCTTCCATCATCTGCGTGTAGAGGTCTATGCCCACCGCGGCGATATGACCCGACTGCTGTTTGCCGAGTAAGTTTCCCGCGCCGCGCGTTTCCAGGTCCTGGGCCGCGATGCGGAAGCCCGCGCCGAGCTCGGAAAGCTCCTGGATCGCACGGAGCCTTTTTCGGGCAACGTCGGACAGCGCTTCGTCATCGGGCGCGAGCAGATACGCGAAGGCCTTGTCCCGGCTCCGGCCGACGCGTCCTTTGATCTGGTAAAGGTCGGCCAGGCCGAACCGGTCCGCGCGGTTGATAATGATCGTGTTGGCGGTGGGGATGTCGATGCCGGACTCGATGATGGTCGTGGTCACGAGCACGTTCAGCTTTGCCGAAAGAAACTTCGTCATCACGTCCTCGATCTCGTGTTCCTTGAGCTGCCCATGGGCTATGCCGATCTTTGCCTCCGGCACCAGGTTCTGGATGAAGTCGGCCATGCGCTCGATCCCCTGGACGCGGTTATGCACGAAGAAGATCTGTCCCCCGCGCCCGAGCTCATGGGTGATCGCCTCGCGGATCACCCGTTTCCCAAAGCGCGCGAGCACCACCTGGATCGCCTGACGGTCAAGCGGCGGGGTCTGGATGATCGAGAGGTCCCGAATCCCCGCGAGCGACATATGGAGCGTGCGCGGGATCGGCGTGGCCGTGAGCGTGAGCACGTCCACGAGCTTCTTGAACTCTTTGATGCGCTCCTTGTGCTTCACCCCGAACTTGTGCTCCTCGTCCACCACCAGGAGGCCCAAGTTCTTGAAGGAGATGTCCTTCTGGAGCAGCCGGTGGGTGCCGATCACGATGTCCACGACGCCGCTTTTGAGCCCCTTGAGCGTCTCCTGCTGCTCCGTCCTGGTGCGGAAACGCGAGAGCATGTCCACGCGCACGGAGAACGGCGCGACCCGTTCGGAAAAGGTCCGGAAGTGCTGGGCGGCAAGAAGCGTCGTGGGCACGAGCACCGCGACCTGCATCCCGTCCTCCACGGCCTTGAACGCGGCCCGGAGCGCGACCTCGGTCTTTCCATATCCCACGTCCCCGCACACGACCCGGTCCATGGGACGCGGGCGCTGCATGTCGGAAAGCACGTCTTCGATCGCCTTCTCCTGGTCCGGTGTTTCCTCGTAGGGGAAGGCTGCCTCGAACTCGCGGTAGAGATTGTCCGGCGGCGTGAAGGACGAACGGCTTTGAGCCTCGCGCGCCGCATAAATGGCCACGAGCTCCTGCGCCATTTCAAGGATGTCCTTCCGTGCCTTTTCCTTGGTCCTGGCCCAGGTCAGCGCCCCGAGCTTGTCGAGCTTGGGCGCCCCGCCCTCCACGCCGATGTACTTCTGCACCTTGTCGAGGCTGTAGAGCGGGACGTAGAGCTTCGCGTCCGGCTCGTAGCGAAGAGAAAGAAAGTCAGTCTCGAAACCGTCGATGCTGATGTGCGTCAAGCCCTGGTATTCGCCCACGCCGTAATCGGTATGCACCACGAAGTCCCCGGGTTTGAGCTCTTTGAAAGTGGAGAGAAAGGGCGCGGCCTTTGCTCGCGCCGTGGACGGCCGGTGGACCTTCCTGCCGAAGATCTCCTCTTCGGTGATGAACGTGAGGCCCTGCTCGGGCCAGGAGAACCCTTCGGTAAGTCTGCCGATCAGAACAATGACCGGCCAGGGTCCTTTTTGCTGGGCCGTAAGGTGCGTGCCCTGCGCCACGCCGAGCCCGTATTCCATGAAGAGTTTTTTGACCCTGCCCCCTGATTCCTCGGTGCCGCAGACGAGCGCTACGCTGTTAAAGTCGCGCTGCCTCCTGAGTTTCTCCACGAGACCGGCCATGGTGCCGTCAATGGGTCCCTGCGTTCTCTCCTCCTGCCCGCGGTCGATCGGTTTGGTCAACCGGACTCCGAGCCAGGAAGCGGACTTCGTGTCCATGCGAAATCCCGTGCCGGTGCCGAGCAAGGGGATGTTCAGGATGGGAAAGTTCGCGAGTCCCGCCTCTACGCTCTTTCGGTCAAGGTAGATTTCCGAGGCTTCGGGGAGCGTTCTGCCTGCTTCGGCTTCTTCCCGTCTTCCGTCGCTGATCTTTCGCTCCTGCTCTTCAAGTTCTTTTTTAAGATCCTCGGGCTCGACGAGCGCAATCAGGCTCTGGGCGGGCAGATACGCGAACAGGGTTTCCATGGGGTAGAAAAAAGGCGCGAGGAACTCTCCGCCCGGCGGGAGGATGCCTTGCTTAATCTGATTAAGAGTGTCGCTCCCGGAGGACGCCTCTTCCTTAATAGAAAATCTTTTTTCGAACTGCTCGATTCCCTCCTGGTTGATAATGAGCTCGCGCACCGGCAACACGACCGCTTCCGCAAGCTCGCCCGTCGAGCGCTGGGTCTCGGGATCGAACACGCGCAAAGATTCGATTG
>JBGPHF010000004.1:0-22629 GCA_041484215.1 Nitrospirota bacterium | reverse complement strand
TGAAATCGCCGACAGCGCGTGGATATTTCACCAACCCTTCACAAAAGTAAGGGAAAAAACTTTTGACATGCCGTCCCTTTTATTATGCAAAGTAATTGTAATTTGTCAAGGAGGCGCTGGCAAAGGGCATACGTAGTTATGGTCGGATCGACGATGCCGACCTATGAAATACCACGCAGGGTTTCAGGCCTTCAGCCGCGCGGTGCTCGAGGCGCTTCCGCTCGATGCGAACTCCGACGCTTTTGTATTCGATAACGAGATGCTTGCCCCGGTCCGTGTATTTCGGTTTTCGAATCGGAGAGCTCAGCAGTCCGACGAAGTATTTTGAAGACGCTTCCTCGATCAATTCCAAACGAAGCGTTTAAGTACGGGTTCGGAGTTCTTGCATCGACCTTGAAATTTTTTCCGCGGAGGGCGGGGCAGGCGTGAGGGCAGGGTTTTAAAGCCATTCTCGCGGGGGGTATGTGGAGTGAATGGAAAACGACTTCATCGCTATTATCTGGCTGCATCGGTCTCTGCAGTGACCCTTATGGTCTACCTGGTCGCCCTTCAAAATAAATTTGTTGAGTGGGACGACGGCGATTATGCAAGCGTGAATCCTCATATCCGTTCCTTGGACCTTGCATTTTTTAAATGGGCTTTTTTGCATTTCTTCGCAAGCAACTGGCACCCTCTTACCTGGGTATCCCACGCCCTTGATTATGCTCTCTGGGGCTTGAACCCGCTGGGACATCACCTGACGAGCATCATCCTTCATGCGCTTAATACGCTCATGGTGGTAGTGCTCGTAATTAGGCTTCTCGATGTATACAAAGAGAGCTCAAGGAAGAAAGGACCGTCGCCATTCTTAAATGGCGTAACAACGCTGATTGCCGCGGGGACGGCGGGCCTCTTGTTCGGCCTTCATCCCCTGCACGTGGAATCCGTGGCTTGGGTCACGGAACGAAAAGACCTGCTCTGCGCCCTGTTTTTTCTGCTCAGCATCATAGCGTATGCGAAGTATGCCAAGAATGCTGCCGACGAAGCTGCCCCCAATAAGTCTTCTCTTCCCTTTTTCAATAAGCCCTATCTCGTTGTTCTCGGATTTTTTGTCCTTGCCCTGCTCAGCAAGCCGATGGCAGTCACTCTTCCCGTTGTCCTGCTGATACTGGATTGGCATCCCTTCGGCAGGATCAGGTCTTTGAAGACGTTGCAAATTGCCTGTGTCGAGAAACTCCCCCTTTTTCTACTGAGCCTTGCCTCTTCGCTGGTGACTGTTTTCGCGCAGAGGGCGGGTGGGGCCCTTTCGTCGGTCGCGTTGACGCCGTTGCCGACGCGAGTGCTGGTGTCTGCAAAAGCCCTCATCGCTTACCTGGGAAAGATGATCTGGCCCCTGAATTTGGTCCCTTTTTACCCGTATCCCGAAACGGCGTCATTCGCATCGTGGGAATATTTCGCGCCGGTCGCGCTTGCGGCCGGCATTATGGCGGTCTCATTGATTGTTGCAAGAAAACAGAAAATATGGCTCGCGGCCTGGGGATATTATGTGGCGACTTTGCTTCCCGTCCTCGGCATCGTCCAAGTAGGCGGGCAATCCATGGCGGACCGGTATACCTATTTACCGAGTCTTGGACCGTTCCTTATTATAGGACTGGGAGCGGCCTGGTTTTGGGATAAAGCGCGTGCACAGAAGAGCCTGGGGCCGTTGGTCAAACTGCTCAGCGGCGCAGCGGCGGTCTGTATGGTCATTTTCCTGTCCTTGACAACCATTCAGCAGATCAGCGTGTGGAAAGACAGCTTGTCCCTGTGGAACTACGTGATCGCAAAGGAGCCGGAAGTCTCCTTCGCGTATAATAATCGGGGTCTGACCCATGACGAACTGGGGCAATTCGACCAGGCGATCGAGGATTTCGACAGGGCAGTCGCTCTGGACCCCTTTGACCATGAGGCATACACGAATCGAGGCATGCTGTACGGAAAGCTGGGGCAATTCGAAAAGGCGATCGAGGATTTCGAAAAGGCGATCGCCTTGAATCCTGCTCATCCCGAGGCGCATAATAACCTGGGAATTGCCTTTGCCAAGGTGGGGTTGGTCGATAAAGCCTTTGAGCAGTTTAATAAGACGATCCTCATAGACCAAAATCAATCCATGGCGTATTATAACCGCGGCCTTTTATATTCGAGAACAGGCGATCCTGAGCACGCTGTCCCCGACTATCACAAAGCCTGCGACTTGGGTAATGACGACGCATGTAAGGCATTGAAGTAGCAACAAAGCAAACCTTCCGAATCTCCCGTTGAAGCCCCCTCCATAGGCATTATCAATCTGCTCCCTGCAGTAGTTTAACCCCGCGTTTTCTTTCGCCCAGGTCATTAGATTAAGCTTTTCCTCGTTTTCCCGCCTGGTTAAATAACCGGATGCCATTTGGTCATTTCACCGATAACCACTTGCAAAGCACCCTCCACGGTTTTTTATCGTGTTGTTTTTGCGAGCTTATTTTTATGATGGGGTTGGCACGACCGTTGCATCTCTAATAGATCAAAGAGAGCGGAAACCCTTTTTCTAAGGAAAGTACCAAGATGAAAAAGAGCGTAAAACATAATCTGACGGTTTTTCTTGCCCTGCTGTTCCTGATGCCGGCGGGCCTCGCTTCCGCGGAAGGAAATGTTTCCGCTTCCTATCTTTACAGCCTGTCGAATTTCTCCGGCATTCTCCCTGTTTCGTGGGCGAGCGTTTCCGTTGACGAATCGCACGACGAAGTCTATGTCATCCCCGGGCAAGCGATCAAAATATTCAACGACAAGGGCATGGAGGTCTACAGCTTCAACGAAGCGGGAGACCTCGCGGGCGTGGTGGACGTTGCGGTGGACGATGAAGGAAGCATGATTCTTCTCTCCAACGCGAAAAAAGAAATTATCCGCTGCAACTATCGCGGAGAGCCGATTGGAAAAATGGAGCTAAAGAACCTGCCCCCGGAATTCGCCGGCTTTTTCCCCAATCGCGTATTTTTCCGGAAAGACTCCTTCTATTTTGCATCATTAGGCTCGCTGCAGGTGATCGTGACTGACCGCGCGGGTCTTGTTAAGGACAGCTTTGATGTCGCTTCGCTCCTCGATCTCACTGAAACAGAGCGCAAGGACGCCGATATCGTCGGATTCAGCGTGGACAAGGAAGGAAACCTTCTGTTTACCATGCCGGTCATGGCAAAAATTTACGTTCTGTCGCCGGACAAGCACGTAAGGTCTTTCGGCCAGTCCGGCAGCACGGCCGGCAAATTCGGAGTAGCAGGGGGGATTACAGCGGACGCTTCGGGCAAATACATTCTCGTGGCGGATACGCTCAGGTGCGTTGTCATGGTTTTCGACAGGAATTTCAAGTTCCAGACGGAATTCGGGTTCCGCGGTTTCGGGCCGGACAATCTCATAGGGCCGCAGCAACTTGCCGTTGACAATGAGAACCGGCTGTACGTGGCCCAGCTCAGGAACAGGGGCGTCAGCGTGTATCAAATCACTATAAGCTGAGGCCAAGTAATTCGAAAAAGGAGGTGAGGGCATTCTCGCGGGCAACGAGAATACTAAGTATAAAGCAGCACTCAAAGGATGTATTGCGGTACAACGAATGGAAAGCGGCCGGCCTTGCCGGCAACGAGCAATAAACCTAAACCAGGAGGAGAACATGAAGTTAATTAAATTAAGTTTTATCATCGCGGTTGCCGTCATGGCAATCGTCGGTCTCGGCAGCACGAGCTATGCGTTCCACGACGGCGGCGTCGCACGCTGCGAATCTTGCCACACCATGCATAACTCTTATATGCAGGGAGCAATGTCGGGAACAAAGAATACCACCGTCGGCGCATACGGTACCGGAGATGTGACAAAAAGCGCCGTATTTCTTTTGAGAGGCACTGACCAGAGCTCGACCTGTCTGAACTGCCATGAAGGCCCCACCCTTTCAAGCTACCATGTCAGCACGGATAACGCCACGATACTTGCCTCCGCTAACCAGGCGCCGGTGAACAGGAGCCCGGGCGGAGACTTCGGATGGCTCCGGGTCGCCACCACGACGAGCACGAGCTCGGACAAGGACAGACACGGCCACAACATCGTTGCCATTGATTTCGGGTACGCTGCCGACAAAACCAACCTGACGGCGCCGGGCTCCAATTATGACGCAACGAAGCTCTCCTGCATCAGCTGCCACAACCCTCACAATAACCTGAGAAGAGTCGACGAAAACGGCACTCAGGCGACCGGCGGCGCGCCGATTGTAGCTTCCGGTTCGTACAGTGACTCCCCGGTTGCCACCGGGACCGCAGCTGTCGGTGTTTTCAGGTTCCTGCGTGGAGCTAATGCCGCGCCCAAGTCGTATCCGGGCTTTGCTTTCTCGGTTACCGCGCCGGATGCGGTTGCGCCCCATACCTATAACAGGACTGAGGCCGCATCAGATACCCACGTGGCATACGGGCAAGGCATGTCCCAGTGGTGCGGAAACTGTCACGGTGCTTTCTATGACACGGCTTACAGCTCCGGCAGCGCCGGCCACGGCCATCCGACGAATGTGACCCTTAACCAGGACGGCATCCTGGCCAATTACAACGCCTACGTGAAAACCGGCGATATGAGCGGTGACGCAGGCGCAACCAAGGGCGGCTACTCATCGCTGGTCCCGGTTGAGATGGGAATGGCTGATTATGCCACGCTCAAGACCGCTGCGACGAACACCGCCAATGGCGGCACCAATCCCGGAGCGGATGCTAACTCCAAGGTGATATGTCTTTCCTGCCACCGCGCTCACGCGGGCGGGTTTGAGAGCATGACCAGGTTCTACGTTGCCGGCACGATCACGGACACCGCCGGTAACTATCAGCTCGCCAGCGGCCAGACCTTGACCAATCAGGTGCAGGCCGCATACTACGACAGACCGGCGACCGTATTTGCCGCGTATCAGCGCACGCTTTGCAACAAGTGCCACGCAAAAGACTAATGTTTTGCTGTTGACGTTCAATAGAGGGGCTGGCGCTTGTGCCAGCCCCCTTTTTTTTTAAAGAAAAAGCCGATCCCTATTTTTTCGATATGTTTATCATTTGTGAAATTTGCGATGTAATGTTATCATATACTTACTAATCCGAACCCGGGCACGAGCCCGGAGGTTTGGAAAACTCCTCAAGAACGGGCTGGTCAGAGTCAACCGCTGCGGGGACGAAATGAAGATTTTCATAGCCCTACTGATGTGCCTCACGCCCGTTCTGTTCATTGTCGGAGCGGAGACCGATTCGGCAGCTTTCCATAATGGAGGCGTCGGTCCCTGCGAGGGTTGTCACACCATGCACAACTCGTATCAGGGCGCACCGATCAATGGAAAACCGGCGCCTCAGGCTTATCTCCTCAGAGAACAGGATCCCAGCTCGATGTGCCTGTATTGCCACCAGCACGCGGGAGACGCCGGTCCCACCACCTACCATATCAGCACGCCCGATGCCGAGCTCCTGACGGGGATGGCCCCGAAACAGCTTACTCCAGGCGGCGATTTCGGTTGGCTCAAGAAGACTTATTCCTGGGTCGCAGCCAACGGCCAACCGGTGAAATACAGTTTTGGAGAACGTCACGGTCACAATATCGTGGCCGCTGATTTTGTATACAGCGCCGACAGCACGAATACAACGGCCCCCGGCGGTTCTTATCCGGCAAGCGGTTTTTCCTGCACAAGCTGTCACGACCCTCACGGACGATATCGGAGAAACGCCGACGGATCCATCACCACGACCGGCAAGCCGATAGCGAACTCAGGCTCCTTCGCGTCGAGTCCCAACCCCGGGGCCGCAGTCAGCGTGGGCGTCTACCGGATGCTGGCCGGGAAGGGCTACCAGCCCAAATTCCTGACCGGCGGTTATGCCTTCCTGAACGACCCGCCGGTAGCTGTTGCTCCGGATCGGCCGAACAGGTCGGAGGACACGACGCAGACCCGTGTGGCATACGGAGCGGGAATGTCCGAGTGGTGCCAAAACTGCCACCCCACTATGCATACTGCCGCGTACCCGGGACGCACGAACTTGAAGCATGCCTCGGGAAACGCCGCAAAGCTCGGCGTTACCCGAATAAACAACTACAATACCTATATAAATTTCGGCTCTATCCTGTCGTCTCCGTCGACCACGTTGTATCTCTCGCTCGTGCCCTTTGAAGAAGGGATTTCGGATTACACTACGATGAAAGCCCACGCAAAGACCGATGATTCCTATCTTAACGGGCCCGACGGAGCGTCGAACGTGATGTGCCTCACCTGCCACCGGGCCCATGCATCCGGGTGGGACGGCGGAACGAGGTGGAACGCCGAAACGGACTTTATCGTATCGAATGGGTTCTATTCCCAGCAAGGCAATATGTATCAGCCCTATGGCCAGGGACGAACGGAAGCAGAGGCCCTGCGTGCATATTACGGCAAACCGGCGTCCGCGTTCGGACTGAACCAGGACACGCTCTGTAATAAATGCCATATCGGGGACTACTCACCATGACCGGAAACCGGCTTTTGCCACGATGGCCCCTAGTGCGGGCAGTCGCGCCGGCGGCACTTATCATGACGGCGCTCTATTCACTGCTGTCCGGTTGCGCCCTGCCGCCAGCCATGATAAAACCCGCGCTTGAGACCGAAGGGGAGATCTTCGCGTATCTTGAGCCTCTTCCCCCGGAGGCCGATCGGCTCCGGTTCACGATCGACCGGATTTTTGCGGTGAGAAACGACGGCGCGGAATTCCCCCTTATGGTCGCCCTGCAGGAGCTCAATCGCGGCACGGCCCCACGGCAGCGACTCCTTGCCTCCGGACGGGTGCCTCCGGGGCGGTACGTGGGTTTGTCTTCGACAATTAAAAAAGCCGTACTTACCGGCGACCAGGGAGAGGCGGCGCTCCTATCGGCCGAAGGACGGGTGAAGGCGGACTTTTCTTTCGAGGTCCAGAGAAAGCATGCCGTTGTTCTTGCCGCGTCTTTGCGGTACGCGGAATCCGTACAGAGTGGTTTTCGTTTCAGTCCGGTTTTCTCCCTGTCTGTTCCTTCCCGGCCCCTGTCGGGACTGACGGGCTATATCGCGAACCGGAATGACGACGCTGTCATGGTTTTCGATAAAAAATCCGGACGCGTCGCGGCAATCATAGCCACGGGCAGGGGCCCGTGGGCGATCGCCCTCGACCAGAGGGCCGGCAGGGCATATATCTCCCTTTCGGGCGAGGACGCTGTCGAGGTGCTTGATGTAACAACGGGGAGCATTATCAACAGGATTCATCTGAATGCCGGAGACGGGCCGCGCGAACTCACCCTTACCCCTGACGGGAAGTTCCTGTTGGTCGTAAATGCCGTTTCACGCACGCTCAGCATTACAGACACCCGTTCTCTATTTGAACTCAACAGGATACCGCTCGGCGAAGGCCCCCGCTCCGTTCTGGTCGACCGCGGCGGGAAAAGAGCTTACGTATTCAATGAACTTTCCAATACCATCACGGTCATCGATATCGCGAACCGGGCGACGGTCGTTACGCTTTCGACGGACACCGGCCCGATGATGGGCCAGTTCAATAGAAAAGGCGACAGGCTGTATGTGATTTTCGCGGGGAGTCCCTATCTTTCAATCATCAATCCCTTCACGCTCGCAATAGACCGGAAGGTATTTGCCGGTCCGGGACTCAGCTTTATCAAGGTGGACAGCGTGACCGACATGCTTTATGCCTGCAGGAAGCAGGACGCCGTTGTGGAGGTGTACGACCCCTTTTCCCTGTCCGCCGGAGTATATATCCAGGCGCTCAGCGGCGTGTCGTATATGACTATTGACGGCGATGAAAATGCCCTGTACCTCGCGAGCCCGGAAACAGGCAGGGTTGTGACCGTCAATCTTATCAGCAAAAAAATCACGACCATGACTGATGCCGGCGAGGACCCTGTCTGGGTGACCATGATGGGAGAAAGATAGAAGATGGGCCGGGGTGTTGGCGCAATAATTTTTTTTTTATGCTTGCTGCTGATGGTCCATTTTTCGAAGGGAGCTGCAATGGCCGAGGGCATCAACGGGTCAGTTGAAATACTCGAGAGCGCCACCGATTCCAAATCAACGGACGCCTCGGGTCTATCCGCGAACACGAAAGCGAACACAGTTTTTCAGCGATACCAATTGAATTACTCGGAAACGCTTTTCCCCTACGTCAACCTGAGGGCCGGCAGCAGTTTTGATAAAACGACGACTGATTCAAAAGACGCCGCGGGAGAGACGCGGGCAACGGACACGAACATTTTCCCGTCAGTCGCGCTCACACTCAATAATCCCCTTATTTCCTCAGGCGCGGGTTACACGAAGCGCGAGGAGAAGGTCGAAGCCGCTGGAGCATCGCCGGTAACGAATATCCTGGAAAGCAAGAATGCGTTTCTGGGGTTTCGGCCCGTGGGGCTCCCTACCCTCGACATGCAATTTACGAGAATGCATATATTTGATAAGGCGCAGCAAACGACGGACACCCTGAGCGATGCGCTCTCCGCGTCCACCCGGTATACTCCGGTGAAAAACCTGGACCTCGGTTACACCGTTACCGTGAACAACAACAACAACCGGCTAAACGACGTGGAGTTCGACACGGTGTCGCAGAGCGGGCGGGCGGCTTACAGCGACCGGTTTTTCGACAACAGAGTTGCCCTTACGGCCAACTACAGCGGTTCCCGTTTGACGTCTGAGACCCGCAGCAACGGCGGCGGGGACGTGTTTTCTCAGATTTTTCCCTTTAGCGGGCTTTCGGACATCAGCGACACGCCTACCCTCGATACCCTCACCCCCAACCAGGCCTTGATAGACGGCAATCTGACGGCAAGCAGCGGCATCAACATCGGACAGGGGGTGTCTCTCGGAGGAGATATAAGGCTGCGGAACGTGGGCCTCGATTTTGTGAACACGGTAAGCGTGAACACGCTCTACATCTACGTGGACCGGCAACTGCCGCGCTCCGTCTCCGGCGCCTTTACCTGGGACATTTACACAAGCTCCGATAACCAGAACTGGACCGTATACCAAACGAGTCTCCCTGCAACCTTCAACCCCTTCGCGAACCGATTTGAGCTCCTGTTTCCGGACACGACGACGAGGTACATCAAGGCATCGACGCGGCCCCTTTCGGTGTCCGTGCTCCCGCCCGCTGGCACGGATGTAAGCAACATTTACATAACCGAGCTCCAGTCGTTCAGCAGAAAGGCGCCGGCCCAGGTTGCCACGAAGAGCCAATCGACAAGCGAGTTCTACGACACGGGCTTACGCGCGTTGCTCCTTCAGGACCGCTCGCTCGTCTATTCGGCATACTATTCCCAGGCGAACAGCAGCGGGAGGAGTTCTAACTCGCTTTTGTCCAACGCCTTGTCCATCAGCAGGCGGCTGAGCACGATCTTTTCAGCAATGGCCAGGGTCGAGCGGGACGACAACCGGGATGCAGCGGGAAACAATACCGCCTATTCGGGCAGCGCTTCTCTCCTGGCGGCCCCCTTGCCGACCCTCAGCAACAGTCTGGTGTTGAGCACCCGCAGGCAAGAGACGCTGGGTCAAACCAGCAGTTCCGAGTCTGTCTTCCTGAACAACACCGCCGAATTGTACCCGGGAGCCAACGTGAATCTTTCCGGGGGGCTGAACTTTGTGTCGCCAGCCACGGGAGCCAGAACCGAGAATACGCTCGTAAACGCCGGCGCCAGCATCGTTCCCAATAAGTCCTTGAGCCTGAGCGTGAACCATTCCGAGACGGAGTCGACCCAGAGCCAGGGCGCAAACGCACCCAATCGCGCCGTCAGTACCGCCGCGAACGTGGCCTGGTCCCCGGTCGCGACAATTTATCTCGCGTACTCGATCTCGAAGACCTCCGCCACCGGCGTACAAAGGCAGACGGTCCAGAGTTACTCCGGGACCTGGGCGCCTTTTTCAGGCGGCGCGCTCACCTTCTCTCTGGGGTACAGCGAAACCCAGGAGTCCGCAAACATGAGCCTGGACCGGGCGCTCTCAACGGGCATGGAATGGCGTGTCGGCCCCCGGATTTTTTTCACCGCCGCCTACGTCGTGACGAAGAGCAACACTCCGTCGCAGTCGGCCGAAGCAAAGATCATGAGCACTGATCTCAGGATGTCTTTTTGAAGACGCCGAAATGCCCGTGAGTTTTACGTCAAAGAGGAGGGAGTTGTCATGCGTGTGAGGAAAAGAATGCCTATACTGAAGAGGCTCATCCTGTCCCTGGTCGTCATCTCGTTGACGGCCTGCGCGTCTCCGGACCTGTATAAGGACCCGAAGATGGACTTCGGATCAATCTATACCGTGGCGGTCATGCCTTTCTCGAACCTTTCGAAAGAACAGGTCGCGGCGGACCGGGTGCGGGACGTGTTCATGACCATGCTTCTGGCCCACGGAGAAGTGTACGTGCTCCCCCAGGGAGAGGTTGCGAGGGGGATCGCGATGGCGGGAATCGTCAATCCCGTCGCGCCGTCCAAAGAGGAAACGCTGAAATTCGGCGGGCTGGTAAAGGCGGACGCCGTCATCACCGGGGTCATCAGGGAGTATGGCGAGGTGAGGTCCGGGTCGGCCTCCGCGAATGTCATTTCCCTCAGCCTCCAGATGACCGAAGTACAGACGGGCAAGGTCGTCTTGTCCCTGTCTTCCACGGAGGGCGGTATCGGTTTGAGCGATCGCCTGTTCGGCGGGGGCGGCGAGCCGATGAACGTTGTTACGGAAAAGACCGTCAAGGATGCCATCAATAAAATTTTTAAATAAAGTATCGGCACTCGCGGTTGCCGCTGCCGTCTGCTGCACGGCGTGCTCGGCGCTTATGCGGCCCGTCTCCGACGCCGCGCCCCGGGGCGGGGAAAAACCGCGTTTTGCCGTGCTGCCCCTGGTGAACATGAGCGGGCAACCGGCGCCTGTAAAAGAGATGCGGCAAGCGCTGATGAGAGGATTTGTCGCCGAGGGAGGGGTGGTATTCGACGACGAAGACCTGGAGCGGTTCATGGTCCGGCACCGTGTGCGGTATACGGGCGGCATCGATGCCGTTACGGCGCGGGCATTGAGAGAAGAGGCCGGGGTAGGCGCCGTTCTTATCACAACCCTGGAACAGTACGCCGACACGCGCCCGCCGGCAATCGCGCTCACCTCGCGGCTGGTCGCGACCGGCGATACGCCGATCATTCTGTGGATGGAGACCGTGGGCATGTCGGGCGACGATTCTCCCGGACTGCTCGGAGTGGGACTGCTAAACGATATCGCCCTGCTTCAGTCGAAGGCTTTCGCTCGTCTCACCGGATCGTTTGCGAAATTCCTTGCACGCGGGACCGGCGCGGAAAGCCGCCGGGGCGACAGGAGATTTCTGCCGAAAACGGTTTATAGCTCTCCATTCATGCGCCCCGGCAGGAAGTATACCATTGCGGTCGCCCCTTTTTTGAACAGAAGCGAACGGAATGACGCGGACGAGTTCCTTGCGCTGCATGTTCTCTGCCAGCTGACAAAGGTCGGGACGTTCGACGTCATAGATCCGGGAGCAGTGCGGGAGAAACTTCTGTTCTTCAGGTTTATCCTGCAAGAGGGGCTGTCCGTACGCCAGGCGGACCTTATTCACAATAGCTTGGCGGCCGACTTGATCCTCACGGGAAAAGCGATGGAGTACCGGGATTCAGGGGGGACGCCCGGGGTAGAGTTCGACGTGCTGGTGTTTGAGCGTAAAAATAAAAAAATCGTCTGGACCTCCTGGAGCGCGAACAAGGGTGATGACGGCGTATTTTTCTTCGACTGGGGGCGGGTGCGCACAGCGGCCGCGCTTGAAGCGAAGATGGCGCAAGCCGTTGTTCAGGACATGACAGCCCGGGGATCGATAAAAGACGGGCAACTGCCTGAGGAGCAACCCTCCTCCAGAGGGCCTTGGGATCTCGATCGCGATGATTTTCCTGCCCGCTAGTGCCGTGTTTCTCGTAGCGAAAAAGACTCTAGGGCCCGAGTAGGCGCGCATGATGTTATGGCATATTAGGACAGCGAATCGATTCAGTGTCGGAGCAAAATATTGATTTTTTATGATATGCTTCTTGCATAAATACTGGGTCTGAAATGACGAGCATTCGCTTATAAACAGATCATCTTTCGTTCGAAAGGAGTTTCATGAAAACGATTTCCAGCATAGCATGGTGCACCCTGTTTTTTTCGATGGCGACGACGGCTTTCGCTCTCGACGAAAAACAATCTGAAATGAGCAGCCGGGCCCCTGAAGCGAAAACAGCGCCCGTGGAGATACAGTTGAAGGTCCCGGCCTCCGACCCGCTCTTTTCCCGATTTCCCATCGCTACGGTCAACGATGACGTGATCAGAATGGACGAACTCACGGAAGCCCTTGCCTCTTCTCATGCGGAGAAAAGCAAACAGGCCGGAGGCGCGGGCAAAATTGACTATACGCGGATTTTGGACCGGCTCATCAATATACGGCTCATCGCCCAGGAAGCGGCCAATATCGGGCTGGATGAGCTGCCTGAATTCAAGTCGGAGACGGAGGCAAACACCCTCGCGACCAGTGCCGATTTGGTGATGAAAGAGATCAGCAAGGACGCCAAGGCCGACCCCCGCGAAGTCGAAAAACGCTTCAAGGAGCTGGTTGTCGAATGGAAAATAAAATCGGTCATGTTCGAGAAAGAAGACGACGCGAAGGCGATAACCGATGCGATGAAGGCCGGAAAAAATTTTGACGAGCTGACGAAAAAAGCGATTGATGAGAAAAAGGCCAAGGGCGGCGAACAGGGGGAATACCTGAAACCCAAAGACCTGTTGCCTCAAATTGCGGCGGCGGCTTCCGTTTTGGAAGTCGGCGCGGTCGGCCCGGTCATAAAACTGGCATCTGAAAAACAGACGCGCTTCGTGCTCCTCAAGCTCGAGGACAAGCGATATCCGGAAAACCCCGTGGCGCGGCAGCGGGCGGAACAGTCCGCTCTCACCGACAAGAGAAATGAAGTGTTGGCCGAATACAAAAAAATGCTTTTCAACACGCAGGTGACGATCAAGGAGAAGCTCCTGGACAAAATAGACTATGATTCGCCGAAAACGAATTTTCAGAAACTGCTATCGGATACCAGAGCCGTAGCCGAGTTCAAGGACGGGAAAACCATAACCGTCGGCGCCCTAACGGAAGGGCTCCAAAAAAAGTTTTTTCACGGGCTGGAGCAGGCAGGCAAGGACAAATTTGTCGATAAGGCGAAACGCAGCGTTCTGGGCAAATTGATCGAAGAACAACTGATCAACAACGAAGCGGTCCGCAGAGGCGTCGAGAAAAGCGATCAGTACCAGGAGAGAATCAAGGAGTTTCAATTCTCGGAGCTCCTGGGGCTGTTTATCGAAAAAGTGGTCATTCCCGACATTAAAGTGACGGATGACGAAATGAGGTCTTATTTCCAGGACCATAAAGGCGAATACACCGACCCGGAAATGTTGAAGATGGCCAGCCTCGATTTCGGGAACAAGCGCGATGCCGAGGCCGCCTTGGCGAAATTGAAGAAAGGGACCGACATCAACTGGGTGAGGGCGAACGCGGAAGGGCTCGTGGCTTCTACCGACGAAGAAGGCGGGTTGACGGGAGGAGCGATGGTCCTGACCACGAAAAGTTTGCCCGAGGAGATGGCCAGGTCCCTTGCGGGAGTCAAGTCGGGAGATTACAGGCTTTTAGCGGGTTCCGAGGGCCGGTTCTCCGTCCTGGCCATTCAAGAAGTCATCCCCGCCCGGCAGCAGCCGTACGAAGAGGTCCGAAAAGAGATTTGGAAAAAGGCTTTCGACGCCGATCTCAGCAAGGCCATGGAGGACTGGTTCCATAAACTGAGAGCGGCAGCAAGCGTAAAGATTTACCTTTCGGCGATGGGGAAATAGAGTTACCAATACTTATCGGGAGATTATGATGCGGAGCATGCTTACAAAACAGAGAATCATCGTTCTCGGTGCGGTTGTTCTCCTGTGCGTGGTCGTCCTGTACGCAGGGGACGGTTCGGCGGCACGGAAAAAATTCAGCGGCAAGGATTGTCTGGACTGTCATACGAAATTTGCGGACAAGTACCTCGGGATGAAATACGTCCATGCGGTCGTGAAGGAGAAAAAGTGCGAGGACTGTCACCTGCGGCACGGCATCGTCCCCAAACTGCTTCTGAAAAGGGCGGGGAACGACCTCTGTTTTGAGTGTCACTCGAAGGAAAAGATGGGAATGAAGAAACAGCACGTGCATACGGCCTTGCAGCACGGCAAATGCACCGCCTGCCACGATCCACATGCCTCTCAGGGAAATCATCTGCTCGCCGCTGACGGAAAAGACGTTTGCTACCGGTGCCACAAGAAAGAGATTTTTGAAAAGAAAACGGTGCACAAGGTCCTGCTGACCCAGGGGTGCGGGGCGTGTCATTTTTCCCATAGTTCGGACCAACGGGACCTCCTGATCAAGGCCGAGACGCCGCTCTGCCTCTCCTGCCATGACAGCAACAAGACGGCGTTCAAAACATCGCACGGCAACTATCCCGTTCAAACGAAGCCCTGCACGGCCTGCCACAACCCTCATTCCTCGGACCAGCCGAAGCTCATGAAGGAAAGCGCGCATAACCCGACCGTGACGGGGAGCTGCGACATGTGCCATAACGCCCCGAATGGGGAGAAGCCTTTCGCGCTGAAACAGAAGGACGTGAGCGGTCTCTGTCAGCAGTGCCATGTGCTCGACGAACTCAAGGCGGGGGGAGACAAACAGCACGCGCCCTTCAAGGACGGCATGTGCGTCCAGTGTCACAACCCCCATTCCTCCGAGAACCCGAAACTTCTGATGGAGCGCGGGAACAAACTCTGCTTCGGCTGCCATACGGACAAGGGGGAGAAGTTCGCCTTCCGTCATGCGCCCGTCGAAAGCGGGAAAGGCTGTCTCTCGTGCCATTTGCCCCATGCCGCCAAGAACGAACATCTGCTTATTGTGAAAGGCGCGGGCCTCTGCTTCACCTGTCATGAAAAAGTAAAGGATGCCTTGAAATTCAAGCACCAACATCCTCCCTTCGTTCAGGAGATGTGCACCGCGTGTCATAACCCGCACGGGACGAATATCTCCCGCCTGCTGAAAGACCGGGCGGATAAAGTATGCTACTCCTGCCATTCCGATGCGGAGACCGATTTTGAGAAGAAGACCGTCCACAAACCCGTGCAGAACGGCGAGTGCTTCTCCTGTCACAATGCGCACGGATCGGACGAGGCAAAACTGCTCAAGGCGACGGGGTCGAAACTTTGCGCCCAGTGTCACGGCGAGCTCATGAAAGAAGTCGCGGACAATAACGTCCATCCTCCGTTCGCGAAAGGACTGTGCCTGGGGTGCCACAACCCACACGCAAGCAATATCGACGGGATGCTCCTCCAGAACCAGAGCATTCTCTGCCTCAAATGCCACACGAAAACAGAGAAGGCGTTTCAGGCATCCAAGAGCAGGCATAAACCCGTGGAGGCCGGTCTTTGCTCGAAGTGCCATAGCCCCCATCAGACGAAACTCGGCAAACTGCTGCTCGCGCAGGCGCCCGACATGTGCCTGGCCTGTCACAAGGGCCTCAAGGAGCGGATGAGCAAGGAGACGGCCCATCCTCCCGCGGCGGGTGATTGCCTGGTATGCCATAAGCCTCACGGATCGCCGGAGGACAAACTGCTCGTCCAGGCCGTTCTGGGGATCTGCACTCAATGCCACGATGTCAAGGCGGATTCGTTCAAGAGGGCGCACATCTATATCGACGCGTCCGTCATGAACTGCCGGAGCTGCCATGATCCGCATGCGTCAACGGACCCGAAATTCTTCAAATCGCACATTCACCCGCCCTTTGCGGGCAGATCGTGCGACGAGTGTCACATCGTTACCAAAAGATAGGGGAGCTGGTATGAACTCACGAACGAAAGCGGTTATCGCGGTTCTTTCGGTAATGTGTCTCTGTCTTGCGCCGCAGGCGGGCGCAGAAACCGCAAAGAAGGCGACGAAAACGACCAAGACGACAAAAACACAGAAGGACAGTAAAGAGAGCAAAGAGAGTAAATTCAGGCTGAAACCGGGCGCCCAGCAAAAGATCTGCCTGACGTGCCACGCGGATTTCGAGCCAAAGCTGAAAAAAACGTTCATTCACACGCCGGTAAAAACAGGTTGTACGGCGTGTCACAGCCCCCACACCTCGAGCTATCCGAAACAATTGTCGGCCGAAGCGAGCCGGATCTGCCTGACGTGCCATGCCGGGATACTGCCGAAGGACGCGCGCAGCTCGCACAAGGTCGCCGTGGAAGGCAAGTGCATACAGTGCCACGATCCGCATTCCTCGGACAATAAGAACAATTTACTCATGAGCGGCAACCAGTTGTGCTACGGCTGTCATAAAGATAAGATGGACGCGATTGCGAAGGCCAAATTCAAGCATAACCCGGTGGAAAAAGGGTGTATCAACTGCCACAACCCGCATGGGTCCTCGAAGGCCGCGGCCCTTCTTAAGGACGAGGTGCCGGCGCTCTGCAAAAGCTGCCACCAGACCGATAAGCCCTTCTTCGTCAAACAGCATGTGAATTATCCTGTGGGCAATAGCCGCTGCACCCTGTGTCACAGCGTGCACGGCTCCGACAGGGCCGGGATGATCTATAATTCGACCCATCCGCCCTTTGCCAACAAGACGTGCAATTTTTGCCATGAAAGCTCCAGTTCTCCGAACCCGCTTGCCCTGAAAAAGAAGGGTTTTGAGTTGTGCAGAGGATGTCATAGCACTATGATCAACGACATGTTCTCTAAAAACCGGATCCATCTGCCCATCCTGGGCAAAGACGGGTGTCTCAATTGTCACAGCCCTCACGCGTCGGCGGAGCGGCCGCTCTTGAAGGCGTCTCCGATCCTGCTCTGCGGGACGTGTCATTCGGATACGATTCAGCGTCAGGAGCGTTCGATAACAAAGCATGAGCCCATACAAGAGGGAATGTGCACCGTCTGCCATTCTCCGCACGCTTCCGACGCTGTGCTTCTGTTCGCGAAGCCGTCTACCATCGAGCTTTGCGGGCAGTGTCATGACTGGCAGAAACATTCCACTCATCCGGTCGGTGAAAAAGTAATAGACAAAAGAAATAAAAATCTGACGGTGCAGTGCCTGAGTTGCCACCGGGCGCACGGGACTGAATATAACCATATGCTTCCGTTCGCCACGGTATCCGAATTGTGTACTCAATGTCATGCGGAATATAAGAGGTGAGGACATGCGAGGAACTATTATGAGCCGCCGGATTGTACTGATGATCGTTTTATTGCTGCCGCTGCATGCATTCGGGGCGGAACCGATAAGACTGACCCATGCGCTTTCTCTGTATGTCGATGAAAAAGGGAACGGTTTTAATCAGCCCGAGGGGGTCGCCTGCGGCACAGACCGCCTCGTTGTCGCCGACTCGGGAAACGGCAGGCTCGTTCTCTACTCATTGCAGGACGCGGATCCCAAGGGTGGAAAGGAAATAAAAATTCCGCAAGTGGTCTACCCTACACGGGTCAGGGTCAGCTCAAAAGGAGATATCTTCGTCCTCGATGAACGGCAGCGAAGGGTTGTACGGCTCACGCCGGAAGGAACTTTTAAGCATTTTCTGGACCTGGGCGGACTGGCGACGGAGAGCATGGTCGTTCCGGTCGGTATCGATCTCGACGGCGCCGACAATATCTATTTGCTCGATGTCCTGGGAGGGAGGGTGCTGGTCCTCGATTCGGACGGGAAAATGCAGCGGCAGATGAATTTCCCCAAAGAGTACGGCTTTATTACCGACCTGGCGGTAAATCCTAAGGGGATTGTTTTTTTGACCGACGGCGTTAAGTCGATGGTTTACGCCAATGCCGCGGACCCTCATGCCTTTGCCCCGATAACCGGCATAATGAAAGAAGACCTGAAGTTTCCTTCAAACATAGCCGCGGATGCCAAGGGCATGCTTTTCATCAGCGATCAAAACAGCGGCGGAATCGTTGCTATCGGACAGGACGGCTCTTTTCGAAACAGGCTGCTTAGTCTGGGGTGGAAAGAAGGCGCTGTACGGTATCCGACTCAGATCTGTGTCGATAAGGATGGAGCTCTCTTTGTCGCGGACCGGGCGAACAGCCGCATCCAAAAATTTTCGCCGCTCAAATAACGCATCGGATCCGCGCGGCACGGCGAAAAAAATACGCAATGCTGATAAAGGCCCACTCGTGAATAGCCTACCCCCGGCGTTTGTTTACAGTGAAGCGTTTCTGCTCCATGAGCCGCCGGCATGGCATCCGGATATCAAAGACCGGCTCATTCATATCGTCACAACGCTCAAGGCGTCGGGTCTGTGGCCCCGCCTGATTCACCTGGAGCCTCGCCGGGCCACTTTCGAGGACCTCGGATTGGTCCACTCGCGGGAATATCTTGAGAAAATCAGGACCTTCGGCACGGGGGAAATCGACCCCGATACC
This sequence comes from Nitrospirota bacterium, assembly GCA_041484215.1. Classification (GTDB taxonomy): domain Bacteria; phylum Nitrospirota; class UBA9217; order UBA9217; family UBA9217; genus JBGPHF01. Next base: position 4,186 of record JBGPHF010000004.1, on the reverse strand, counting down.
TATTTGTCGAGCGGGAGCCTCGATGCCGCGCTGTACGCGGCCGGCGCCGTCATGGCGGCCGTGGACAAGTGCGCGAGCGGCGAGATCACGCGCGCCTTTTGCGCAGTGCGGCCCCCGGGGCACCACGCGGAAGCGGGACGAGCCATGGGTTTCTGTATTTTCAATAACGTTGCCGTGGGCGCACGGTACGCGCAGACCCGAGGTTACGGAAAAGTGCTTATCGTCGACTTCGACGCGCATCACGGCAACGGCACCCAGCATATTTTCGAGGAAGATGACACGGTATTTTACTTCAGCACGCACCAGCACCCGTACTTTCCGGACACGGGCAAGGACATGGAGCGGGGCAGGGGAAAGGGCGCCGGATTCACCTACAATGTCCCGGTTCAGGCCGGCTCGGGGAACAAGGACTACCTCTATGTGTACCAGGACCTTTTGCCGGGGGTCGTGCGGCGCTTCGGCCCGGACCTTATCCTCGTGTCCGCGGGATTCGACATCCATGTGAACGATCCTCACGCGGACATTCGAGTTTCGCACGAGGGAATTCGCGCCATTGTGCACAGTATCCTGACCTGCGCCTCGTGCCCCGTGGTTTTTACGCTTGAGGGCGGGTATGACCTTGCATCGCTCAGCGACTCGGTCCGCATCACGATTGAGGAAATGCTGAAATAACCAGCCTGTTCGGGGTAGCGGAACTGGAAATATCCTGAAAATATCCGGTTGTACAATGTTGTCTCTTATGGTATAATTCTCAATACTTTTCTGTTGTCGAAGCATGCATCTTAAAGCTCCGGCCGAATAGCGGTTTTTTATTTTCGGCTGGGCCATGTACGGATGGGAGTGCCTTGAATCCACAAACAGTCTTAAAACCACTTGTTATCAAAGGGAAAAAAATTCGCGTACCGATCATCCAGGGAGGCATGGGAGTGGGCGTTTCACTCTATCCTCTTGCACGGGCGGTCGCCCGCGAGGGCGGGCTCGGGATCGTATCGAGCGCCTGTCTTGACCGGCTTGTCACAAAAAGAACCGGCAAAAAGATCAACGCCTACGAGGCGGCGTACGAGGAAATTTCCCAGTCGAAGATCGAAAAAGGCTTCACGGGGATCAACGTCATGACCGCCCTTATGAGGGATTATAATGACTCCGTGAAGGGTGCGCTCGACGCGGGGGCCGATGCGATCATCTCCGGCGCGGGGTTGCCGCTCGGGCTTCCCGCCATACAGGCGCCTAAAGACACGGCACTGATTCCCATTGTGTCGTCGGCGCGTGCGCTCGATATTATATGCAAAAAATGGGAAAAGCTGGGCTACCGTCCCGACGCCGTGGTCCTCGAAGGTCCGCTTGCGGGCGGGCACTTGGGATTCCGGATCGATCACGTGGACCTGGAGTCCAACAAACTGGAAAACCTCCTGCCGCCGGTCAAGGACATGGCCATGAAGTACGGCGATATTCCCGTTATCGTGGCAGGCGGCGTCTACACGCATGCGGATATCGTCCGTTTCATGGGCATGGGAGCCGACGGCGTGCAGATGGGAACGCGCTTTCTCGCGACCGAGGAAAGCAGCGCAACCGAGGATTACAAGCAATCAGTGGTCCGGGCCAGGGAAGAAGACATTGTCGTGGCGCACCGGCCGGGTTCTCCCTGCGGGCTCCCCTTCAGGGTTATCAAGCAATCTCCGATGTATCAGTCATCGCTTAAGGCGTTGAGGAAGCCCAAGTGCGACAAGGGCTACGTCCTCCAGAAAGACGCCGAAGGAAAATATACCGTTTGCCCGGCGAAAGTGGACAACCGGCAGTACTTCTGCATCTGCAACGGCCTATTGAGTTCATGCGGTTATAATACAAGCGAGGAAGAACCGCTCTATACCGTTGGAACGAATGCTTTCCGCGTGGATAAAATCATCCCGGTCAAAACGCTCATGGACGAGTTGGCCGCCACAGGAGCTTAATATGGCTATCGATTTGGAAAAAGAGCTGGACCCGAAACTGCGTGCCCAGATAAACGCCCACATCGACCGGCGCATCGTGGAGGCATCACGCCAGGTCTACGACTCGCTCACCAAAAAGATCCGCGCCGTGGAGGGAAAGCTCCACGAGGTGGAACTGAAGGCCACGAAGAACCGCGCGGCCATCATCGCGTCGAAGGGGACGCTCGATATGGCCTACCCGCCGCTCCTGCTCGCCACGGGCGCGCGGAGCATGGGCATCGAAGCCTCGATTTTCTTCACGCTCTACGGCGTCAATATCCTCAAAAAAAACGCGAACCTGAAAGTGGCCCCGCTCGCCAACCCTGCCCTGCCCATGCCGGTCCCGAACCTGATCGGCGCCCTGCCGGGCATGACCTCCATGGCCTCGATGATGATGAAGGGCATGTTCAAGAAGCAGGCCGTGCCGAGTATCAAAGAACTTCTGGACATGGCGCGCGACTCGGGCGTGAAGCTCGTCGCTTGCCAGATGACCCTGGACGTGCTCGGCATGAAGAAGAAGGACCTCATTGACGGCATAGAATTCGGCGGATTGGCTACCTTTATCGAGTACGGCATGGGGGCCACCGTCACCTTGTTCGTGTAACAGCGCCGCCGTTCCGGGGGAGATGGATGGAATCAGGAATACTGGTACTGACACAAAAAGGACGTGACGCCCTCAAGAACGCGCCGCCGGACCTCAGCCCTCTTTGCAGGAATATTCTCGTGCAGGTGGACGGGAAAAAATCGCTCGAAGAAATCCAAGCCATGTTCCGGGGGCTCAAGGGCCTTGAGGAATCGGTTCAGCGCCTCACTGACCTGAAGTTCGTCCAGATCTCCCGCGAGTGCAAGGACTTGATTAGGGCGCTGGCGGAGCAGATGCTCGGAAGCAAGGCGGCGACCCTGGTCAAGAAGCTCGACGAACTTCACGCCAAGTACGGCGAACACTGTTGGCAGCATATCGACGAATTGGAGAAAACCGCCCGGTTGTTCTACGGCGAGGACATAGCGACGAATCTGAAAACGGAGATTTCCAAGATACTCCGCGAAACCCACACGATGAGCTGACCGTGCCAGCCGGTCCCGCCGATTTTTCGGATGCCGGCCCTCCGGAAAACCACTTCTGCATGCTTTCCCGCTCACGGGAACAGAATCTCATTCACTTCAGTTACTAAGGAATATCCGTCATGAGCCAACTCGACAAGCTGATCGAACGACTTCAGCCTCAGCAGGCGATCCTGCTTGAGACGGGGAAGGAACCCATGATGAGGACCGACACGGGCACGCGCGTCATGGTGAACCAAAAACTGTCGACCCCCCAGATCATCGCCCTGCTCACGGAAATAGCGGTCAGTCCCCACAAAGAAAATATTTCCTCCAAGCAGCAAACGAATTTTTCCTATGCATACAACAGCAGAAACCACGCCGTCTCGTTTATGATCCAGGGGGACCAGGTCCGGAGCGTCATCTCGCTGGTCGAAGAAAATGACGTTGTCGTCGAGCCCTCGCAGGAAGCGGATGAGGTTGAGGTAGTGCGGCAGTCCGAGCCGGCGCCCGCAGCAAAGCCCGCGTCCCCCTCGTCGTCAGCGACGCCCGCAGCCAGGCCGAAGCCAGCCGGAGGAAAAGAACCGGAAATAAACGCCCTGCTCCGAAAAATGTTCGAAATGGGCGCTTCCGACCTGCACATGACCTCGAACCACAAGCCGATGATCAGGCTTCATGGCGACATGATGGAGCTGTCCGCCGACCATCCCGTGATCACCGCCGAGCGGATGAAAAAACTGCTCGCCGACATAACGCCGGAGCACAACGCGGCCCAATTCGAGGAACTGCACGATACGGACTTCGCGCATGAGATCGAAGGCCTTGCGCGGTTCCGGGTGAACTTTTTCATGGACCGCTTCGGCATGGGCGCCGTCTTCCGCCAGATCCCCATGGAGATCGTGACCGCGGAAAAGCTCGGTCTCTCCAAGGAAGTGCTCGACCTCTGTTTTCTCAGCAAAGGCCTCGTTCTGGTAACCGGCCCCACGGGCTCGGGCAAGTCCACGACCCTTTGCGCGCTTGTGGACTACATCAACCGCCACCGCAAGGACCACATCATCACGATCGAGGACCCAATCGAGTTCGTGCACGGGAAGAAAAACTGCCTCATCAACCAGCGCGAGGTGCATGTCCATACCGAGTCGTTCAGCAACGCTCTCCGTGCGGCGCTCCGCGAAGAC
>JBGPHF010000003.1:0-26976 GCA_041484215.1 Nitrospirota bacterium | reverse complement strand
GCAAGCTTCCCTTACTGCTAGTTCGCAGCACAGTCTGGTTGTCATCGTCCAGTTTTCCCAGATCATGGTATGCAGCGGCATACTCCACTGCCGCCAGCAAAAGCGGACCAAGCGGAGAATACGCCGCCGCCCTCTTCGCATCCTCGCGCGCCATGCGTAGGACTTCCGAGACATGCTGTTTGTATGTCTGTTCCGCTATGCCGTCCTTGGCGCTATGGGCGAGATATTCGCTCATTTAGAACTCCATCAGGTCTTTCAAAGGAGCGACCTTCTTCTGAAGCTCGGCAGGAAGAGTGGACGGAATGTCATACTCTTTCCTGTTGTTGGATGCACTATCCGAGTGTTCCCGTTTCGTCGGCGTGAGCGAGTCAATCAGCTTGAAATCCGAGCAAGAGCCGATTGCCGATTTGTGCTCCATGTACCAAGCATTCAGGATCTCTACGTTTGGCCGCACATATGAGCGTGAATGAGCATAAGCGTGGGGGATCAAGGCCAACAGTAATTCGATATCTTTTGCCGTACATCCAGACTTGTGCGCCGCACTGGGATTCACAAAAAACGGCATGCAGTAGATGCCATGCTGGACGATACGGTAAGCCATTGGCGCCATGCCACGATCCAATCCCTCCTGAACACCAGATTTATTCGTATTTGTGTGTCGTTCAATGATTATCGGTGCAATGGAAAGGCCCATGCCGAACTGAACTGTGCCAGTCTTGATTGTGGTAGCAGCCCCTTTTTCCAGAAATGTATTGCCAAATATGCGACCGTCCCAATATCTCTTTTTGAATTCCTCTTGTTTGTTGTTAAGCAGGTCCGTAATTTCGTCACGGTTTCGTCCTCGTGACTCAAGAATATCAAATTCTGTATCCTTGAGGTCTAGTCTGGCCTTCAGTTCCAGCCAGACCGGACCTTGTTTGTCTTCAACCAAGTCGCGCAGTTTTCTTTTAAAAGACACTGGAGATATTTCACCTAGACCGTCCGGACGCTGGCGGGGATCGCTCTCGCGATCTGGGTCGCCGTTGGGGTTGGAGTTGATGGCCTCTATGACTAGAAGGCCTGTTGCGCGCATCATCTTTTTAGCTTCGTTTGACATGGTATATCTCCTTTTCTTAAATATGTTGGTTTAATTATTTTCCGATTCTACGCGGCCAAGATACCCGAGCAGCATCTGTGCTTTATCTGTATCACTGGATCGCTGCGGCAATGGGGCTTCCTTTAACTGCTCGGATACCTCGCCAAGCTGCTTAAGAAAGGTTTTTACCAGGCCCACCCTATCGCCCTCCTTCACTGTTCGTGCCCAAGCCTGATAGGGCAAAATCCTCTGAGATAGCATTGAAAGGGCTTTTTCGGGAGTTTCAAGAGCAGTTGCCATAAGCGCATTGCCAACTAGCTGCGGCGGAACGGACCCTTTACGCGGTCCTTTGCAGTATTCAAGGTGCAGACTGTCGGCGAGGTTTAGTAACCTGCCGACCAGAAAAGCAGAGGATGTCATAATTTCTCCTTTCGTGTGTCCGAGTTTATGTAAGATCAAACTTATAATTGACGGGATTAGCAATTTTTGTTTCTCATATTTCTTCGTGTATTTTTTATCGATCATATGTACAAGCCCTTGCACATTTGCCTGCCCAAGCGCCATCAACAACGGGAAACTGTTGCGGAGCACTGCGCTCAGTGCCCTTGTGGCAACCTGATGAAGCTCTTGACCTTCCCCCAGCAGCAGACTTAAAGCATCATTGACGGAGAAGCCGTGTGCCCCTTCCGCACGGGTGCCCTGACGGGACCAAACCGTATTCAGACACCAAACCACTTCTGCCGGAAATGGTATCAACGTTTCAATCCAGACTGTCGTATTACCTTTGTTTTTTCCGAAACTCCGTATCTTGATCGTAGGACCATTCTGGCTGCCCTCCTGCCAAAGTTGCGCTGAGCCGATAACATGTTCGGAGGAATATCGGCTGCTGGCGACAACCTTGGTTCGCGCTTTATCCATTTTGACAAGGACAAACACCCGAATCTCAGAATTCACAGTTTCCTTTGTCCTGCCCCGCAAGGCCACTGTTACTTTCTCGGCAAGAGCGGAGAATTTTTCCTGATATGTTTCGGCAATATCATCTACCTCATCTCCCATCATGCCGGCCAGTTCAGGCAAGTTGACCGGGATTTGGGATGGATAGGCAAAAAGAAGCATCGGTCGTTCCATGCGGCGAGACAGGTCACACCAGGTTTTACCTTTTCTCTCTTCCTTCCCAAGCCACTCCAGAGCACTCTTCATCCCTTTCCGCGCCGCATCTCCTGCTGGAAATGAATAATGGTCGATCATGCCGTAACGTGTTTGGCAGGGTGACTCCTGGTTCATTGCACGAAGAATGACATTGCCAAGAACAGGCAATCTGACGGGTGGAAATTTTTCATCCTTGCCCGACGCGTTGCATCCGAAAGCGTCCAAGTCCGAACGATCATTTTTGGATGCTGCCGCCATGAAGCGTGTGTTCATCCAGCGCTGTACTTCCTGATGATTAGCCGGATATTCAAATCGCTCTCTATCTGCAAGTTCCAGAATGACTTGAAAATTTTTCGGGGCCATTCCATTGTAGAAGAATAGGGTATCTATCAGATCCGCAGCAGGCTCGGATTGAATGCTGTGTACAAGCGTATCGGTAAGTTGCTGTTTGAATGTGTCTGCCTTGATCTGTTTTGATCGCCTACATAATTCACCTATGGATTCATACCTCTTTGATGCTTCCCCAAGATATTCAGATAGTTCAGCCATCGGCTTCGTTAAACAGTCGGTAAGCTTTTTGATAATGCTATCACCCCACTGGTCTTTGCAACCAGTTATCGCTGCCAAAAGCTCATCGGCAGTTACGTTGCTTCCCTTTTCAATTTTTTTTCTTAACCCTTTGATCTGCTCTTTTAAATCATCGGTTCCCGCCTCAAGTAAAGGCGGCACATTGAACGCAGGAAAAGAGACTCCATTTGCCCTTTCCCATTTCCTGACAGTCGGTACTTGCGCGAATGGGACAAGTGCTATTCCTGATATGTTCCCTTGCTCATCCACATAAACCCAATACGTCAAACCACCCTTTGGGCATGCCTTGAAATTAGGGTGCAAATCCTCGGGTTCAATTCCTGCCTTTTCGAGACAGATCGATAGTTCACGAAGCTCATTCAGCATAGACAAGCCCTCCGTTTTTCACTTTAGCGTCAGGCTTGTAAACTGGTTGTTTGCTACCAGATGGTTCAAATACAGAAAAAAGAAAACTTGGCAAATCGAGTGAAATGTCTTCCTGTACCCGCGTACCCTCTCGAAATGGCCCGATATAGTCAGGTACAAATTCACGCCAGCCAAGGAATGGCGTATCGTGCCACTGCCCTTTCTCCAAGCGGCGGTTGAACATATCCTGGCAGGCGTGCAGTGCATTGAGTCCTTTACTTGCCTGCAAACGAGCCTTTTCGGATAACGTCCCTGAAAATCGCGCCGGCCTGATATCCGCATAGAGCCGGTAGCACACATTGATCAGCGTCGTTGCCAACAACTGATAACTGCTGTGCGGCATAATCGCTGTTTTGCGTAATGGCCCCCCGTAGTTGGTCGCGTAGTTGTGGAAAACGATCGGCTTACAAATTTCCACCTTCACCGGTACGATCTCCACTGTCTCAATCCTGACAACTGCCTCAAATAGCCCTTTTGCCGCCGAATACGTCGGCACAGGATAGCTCACTGGCGAATCTCCTGTGTCTGGTCGTGTCCACATAGCCGTTGGTCCGGATACTTCCATTTGTATTGTGTATGACTTCATTTCTCCTCCTTCCCGCTTTTGTGATCTTACAGCCAGTTGCACTTCACCTTTTTCCCACATTTCGGACACCGGCTCACACCCTTTTCATCAGGCTCGGCAAATCGCAAACCCGTATCAATGTCTTCCGGCCCCACGTAACAGGTCATAAGTCTGCCCTCGAAGTCAACGCCCTCCAGCAAACCGCACTTCCGGCACTCGAAAAACTCCCGGTTGTTCGGGAACAAGCCATGCTGACGCGCAAGCTCCTGCGCATCGAGCATCAACTGGCCGATGTCATGAACAAGTTCGCTATACGATTCCGAGTTTGCCTTGCCGGCCTTTTTTCGACGTCTTTCCATCGTCAAACTCCATTGTCAAGGCCCGGATATATCGCTGAAAATCATCGGAATACTTCCCGAGGTCATGCCACAACCCCGCAAGCCTCCCCCACTCGCCACAGCCGAATTCAGCGGCGAATCCGGCCGCGAGGTCAGCGGTTCCGCTGAGATGTTCTTGCAGAAGATGAACTCGACCGTCTTCCGAAATGTGCGCTACTGGCTTATCAGTGATCAAAGTAATTGTCCCTCAGTGTCGCTTGATAGCTGCCTTTCAATGCCTTTATCCCCACATCCTACCAGATGCCAGGCTCAAAACGTGAGCCTGCGAAAATAATATCCGTCTCATTCCAAGCTACTCCTGTGTAGACAGAAACGATAAGCGAGATAACTGAACGCCGATTATGCGATATTATAATTTTGCTGAAATGCCGTGACGGTCCGCGGGGAGGCTGTTTACTTTCAGGAAAGCGACTGCTCTTGCCATAAGGACAACGCAAGATTTTTCTTAAACGTTTTTGTCACCGTGATCCGCAAAACTGACGGATGCGGTCGATAAACTCCCGCGCTTGGTCCACGTAAACGCGCGCCTCGTCGAGCGGCACGTCAACGAATTCCTTATAATCGACCTTCTGGCGGGCATTGAATATTTTGTGCAGAATGGCGGAATAGCGGCTATCGATCTTCTTCGGCAGGATAAACTCTTTGTCAAAATGGGAAATAACACCCATATGCTTGGAGGTCTTCATGGTGAGCCCTTCATTCAAGAAAAGGGCCAAAAGGGAATAGAACATTGCGTAGTACGCCCGATTAATGATTGTTCTCGAACTGAATCCGCCTTCCATCATCCGTTCGGCTTCCCGCAAGGTATCCTCCGCTTGCTTCATCCGGTATTGATAGAGGCTTTCCGTATCGGTCATATCTTCACCCCTTCCTCCAGGATGTTTTTCACGATCGGCGAGGACCGCAACGGCGTCTCTTCGAGTTCGTACCTCGTGAATATCAGGGGAGAGATGTGTATGGAATGAGCGAAACCCACCTCCCACGCGATGTCGCTTACCGCATCTTCCTCTTCCCTGCTGAGAGACTCCACCTCGATAAACACGTCCAGGTCTGAATATTCATCCTGGTCACCGCGGGCCCGCGAGCCGAAAATACGGAAATCCAGAAGGCCTTTAATCCCTGACAATCTTTCTTTAAGTTGTTTCGCGATTTGATAATCATTTTCCTTGGGGGCTGCAACTGATCTCATATTTCCCCTCCATTATTCCACCGCATGGATTATAACTCTTTTACCTATTCACAAAAAGATAGTACAACCCCACGCAAAATGCAAGATGAAAAATACCTTTGCATTTCCGACCTCTCAATCCTGTTACTTAATTGCAGTCTCGGGTGAATCCGCTCCCTGCCTCGCGCGGGTGATGATTCCGGAGGGGTATTGCTTTTTATAGCACCAAGCACCCTTTCGCCGCTTGATAGCGGCCTTCCAATGCCTTTATCACCATATCCTACCAAATGCCAGGCTCAAAACGTGAGCCTGTGAAAATATTAATTTCAGATGCCCCCTCACCTTTATCCTCTCCCACGAGGGGAGAGGGTAGGGCGAGGGGCCTTCATTCGTTGTTGTGACGAATCGGCCTGATATTGGGCAATGGACCGTGCCAGCCGGTCTCTCACTTCCGTCCGGAGAGCTTCCGGCGCGAGCACCTCCACCTCCGGCCCGTGTTTCATGATGTCCATGACCAGCTCGCGATGGTCGGCATAAGGGACCTCAAGAACGTAATGCTCGCCGTCGAACTTGCCCTTCTGTTTTGGATGCCACGTTTCATCGGCCACCCAGCGGCTGCGCTCCGGCGTGAAGCGCAATACAGCAGTATGTTTAGGTTTGCCGGCAAAGATGCCGAAAGCAGAGGCGAAATGCTCATTGAGTTTGGATTCGGATATTTCCTTGGCGGGTTTGTCGAGAACCTGTACATGCCTCAGGCGGTCAACGGAAAAGCTCCTGAGCGCCCGTTTGGTGTGGTCCCATGCATCAAGGTACCAGTTGTCCCGGTAGTGAGCCAGGCGCTGGGGGGAAACCATGCGCTCGGTTGTTTTGTTGTCAACACGACCGTGATAAATGATGTTCAGGCGTTTGCGGCGAAGAACTGCGTCCGCCACAACAGGGAAGTGCGCTGGATCGACACGGCGGGAAGTCATGCTCAAAATTCGGACGCGGCTGTTGATATCGCCCTGGGAATTGTCCGTTGATTTTAGTATTCGCTCGATGCGTTCGCGCAACGGCGCCAGATGGCTTTCGAGCAGGCCGGGTTGGAGTTCGGCCAGGAGACGCTGGACCGCAAGCAACGCATGAAGCTCTGATGCATTAAACCAGAGGCCGGGCAGTTCGTAAGGCTGGTCGCCGGCCCGGTTATAATGGTAGCCTGAAGCCTCGCGATCGTACTCAATCGGCGCTCCGAGGCAGTCGCGCATATCGCGGATGATGCGAATGATCGTGGCGCGCGAGCATTCAAGCCGTTCCTGCAGAACAGAGCGCGGCACCGGGTAGCGCGCTTGCCGCAGTATCCGATGGAGACAGTAAATGCGGTCGAACAGGTCCATTGCCTTATCTCCCGTGCAGGTTTAATCACTGGTCCCAAAATTGACGCTGCGGTTGTCGGGAAGACGCTATCATACCCAGGATAGAATAGCAATACCCCGAAGATACCCCGACAACCAGGCGGAAGACAACAGAAGACAACAGGAGAATAAGGTCAAGACGAGCGGTCTTTTACGCGAGTCCGGCTTTTTTTCGCACGAATTCGAGTTCTTCCTCACGGTTCCGGACGACCTCGTCGAGTTTGGCGTCCAAGAGCTCGGCCAGCAGCCTCCGGTACCGGGGGCCGGGAGGAATGCCGGCGGCCTTGAGGTCTTCTCCCGTGACGGACACGGTGACGCCACGGAGATGGGTAAGGTACAGGGAGATGTATTTCTTTGCCGTTTCCTGCTTCGCCTTTGCCATCATGAGCAGGATCGGCTCGATCTCAAGGGGCGCGAGGAGGTCGTACACCCGGCTCGGAGGCAACGCGGGGTCGCGATAAAATTCGTAAAGCAGCTCCCGGTACCGCCTTCTCGCCTGCCGAGCCCGTTCCCTGGTCCTCGCGGGCACGGAAAGGCGTTCGAACATTTCCTCGACCTCCACGTCCTTGAGGTGATCGATAAATCCGAGAAAGTACACGAACCCTATTTCGACCTTCAGGTCCAGGTAAAGGAGTTTGAACCAGGTGAGGGTATCGGCGATCCCCGAAAACAGACGCTCCGGCTCGGCAGCTCCCTTGAGTCCGGGGTGAATGAACTGCAGAAGGTCAAGATCTTTCAGCCGTCTGAATAGTTTTACGGGTTCGGCCTCGGAGAACATGAGGACGAGCTCCGCGTACAGGCGTTCGCCCGTGAGCCGATTGAAAAGTTTCATGTTCACGGCGCTTTTGATGAGGTTCTGGGTATGTTTGCTCAGGCGAAAATCGAACCTTTGCTCGAAGCGGATCGCCCGCAGCACCCGAGTAGGGTCCTCGACAAAAGACAGGCTGTGCAACACGCGGATGGCCTTTTCCTTGATATCGCGAAGGCCGCCGAAAAAATCGATGAGCTCACCGAAGCGCTTTTGGTTCAGGCGCATGGCGAGGGTGTTGATCGTGAAATCGCGGCGGTAAAGGTCTTTTTTGATCGAAGAAAGTTCGATCGTCGGAAGGGCTGCCGGCGATTCGTAATATTCGAGCCGCGCCGTGGCAATATCGATTTTCAGTCCTCCGGGAAGCACGACCACTGCCGTACCGAACTTCTGGTGCGTTTTCATGCGGCCGCCCGCTCTTTTTACGAGCATTCCCGCAAACGTGATCCCGTCGCCCTCGACCACGATATCGATGTCGAGGTTCGTGACGCGCAGAAACAGGTCCCGGAGTATTCCTCCCACGAGAAAAACAGGGAACCCAGCGTCGTCCGCGATCTCCCCGATCAGTTTGAGGACCTGACCGACCTCCAACGGCAAGCGCTCCCGCAGAAGAGCACCGATGTTTCTCTTGGACCGGAACCCGGCTTCGCCGGACGTGGCAATCTCCGCCAACCGTTCTTCGTGCAGCGAGCGAAGGAGGTCCGTCCTGGTAATGGCGCCCACAAGAACGCCCGACTGGTCAAGCACAGGCATAAACCGCTGGTGCTCTTCGATCATGATCCGCTCCAGCCGGCTCACCGGCATTTCGGGACTCGCGATCGGGCCGCCGGTGGTCATGAACTCACCTGTTTTCTGACTGCCCAGACCGTGAGAAAGCGCCTTCTGCACGATCTCGCGTGTAATGATGCCTTCGTATTTTTCCTCAAGCAGTACCGGAAGCACGTTCACACCGAAACGGGTCATTGCCTCTCCCGCTTCCGCAAGGGAACTGTCCTCGGGAATTGTCTTGACGGGCGCCGTCATAATATCGCTCGCTATCGGCGCCGGTTTGATGTGCCGTTTGAGTATGTCGATAAGCCGTTCCTTGGCCTGCACAGAGGTCATGTCCCTGGCAACAGCCGACGCCGCCGTGGCATGCCCGCCTCCGCCGAATTCTTCCAGCACCTTGCCGGCATGCACCGCGGCAACTCTGCTGCGGGCGATGAGGTGGGTCTTGTCGCCCATTTGGGCAACAAGAAACAACACGTTCAGGCCCTCCATTTCCCGCATCTTATGGGCCAGGTTGGCAAGATCGGGGATGAATTGCACGGTCGCCGTGGCCGAGATCACGACGGATACCCCGTTAATGTCGTAGCGCGTAGCGGCCTCGATGAGACCGTTGAGGACCGAGACCTGTTCCGGGGACAGTTCGCGGGAAATGAAATCCGATACGATATTGAGCTGCGCCCCTTGTGAAATGAGGTATGCGACCGCCTCTGCGTCCCTCGGCGTCGTCGAGATAAAGGTCAGAGAACCGGTTTCTTCGTATATGCCGAGTGCGAAAATGGTCGCCTCGATCGGCGTGATCGGCAGCTCCTTTTTTCTCAGGAGTTCGATCATGAGTGTGGTCGTGGCCCCTACCTCTTCTATAACCTCGAATTCGCCCTTGATGTCTCCCACGAAAGCCGGATGGTGATCGTAGATGTGCACGGACAGCCCTGGACGATTAAGGACCTCGGCGAGTTTTCCCAACCTCGAAGGATTGCGGTTGTCGACGATGATGAGCTTCGTAACGCTCTTTACGTCGACGTTTCTGAGGCGCTCGATCTCCACGGCGTAGAACGCCGACTCAAGAAAAAAATCCCGCATGTTCTTTTCCTGAGACCCCGGGAACACGATCGTGGCGCCGGGGTAGAGCTTTTTTGCCGCGACCATAGAAGCCAGGGCGTCGAAGTCGGCGTTCGTATGACTAGTGATGATTTCCATAAGATTTGCTACAAGCACCAAATCCGATTCTCTAAAATCGAAATAAATTCCAAATGTAAAATGCTAGGCGCTTCGACCATTTGACTTTTCAAAATTGATTACTGTTTAGGGTTCAGTGCTTAGTATTTTGTGCTTGCTTATCCTCTCGGGTGATACTTCTCGTGAATTCTTTTGAGCCGTTCACGGGAAACGTGCGTATAAATCTGCGTCGTGGAAACATCGGAATGCCCGAGCATTGCCTGGACCGAGCGGAGATCGGCTCCGTTGTCAAGCAGATGCGTGGCGAAGGAATGGCGCAACGTGTGCGGTGACACGTTCTGGGGAATTCCCGCCTTCGCCGCATAAAATTTGATCCGCTCCCAGAAGGTCTGCCTTGTCATCCCTTTACGCTGTTGGCTGATGAAAAGCAAACCGGATTCTTTCCCCTGAAGCAGTCTTTGTCGGGCATCAGCCAGATACTCTTCAACGGCCCTGATTGCGGCATCTCCCATGGGAACCACGCGCTCCTTGGACCCCTTGCCCATGACCAGGAGAAATCCACGCTCCAGATTAACGTCTTGGACTCGCAAGCCGATCAATTCGCTCACGCGCAGGCCCGTGGCATACAAAAGCTCCAGCATCGCCTTATCCCGCAGGCTGATCCGACTGGAGTTGTCAGGTTGTTTGAGCAGCGCTTCCACGTCGGCTGTTGACAATGTTTTGGGAAGCCGCTTCCAACCCCGAGGCGTTTCCAGGTTGGTTGTCGGGTCGTGCTGCGCCAATCCATCGGTTATCAGGTATTTATGAAAGCCGCGTATAGCGGCCAGACTGCGCGCCGCGGACGCCGGGGATATCCCCCGCTCGGAAAGCGAGGACAGAAATGCAGCAATATCGACGGCTGCCGCTTCGCCAGGGTTGTCGACCTTTAAAAAATAAAGATACGCGTCGAGATCCCGCTCATAGGACCGGATGGAATTCAGGGCAAGCCCCTTGTCCACGGACAAATAATTCAGAAATCGGTTGAGAATTGCTTTTTTCATGCGAATTTGGCTTCTGATTTGATTGTAGGTGAATCTAAAGGAAAAAGCAAGCAGGAGCGGAGAAGGCAAGAAATACCGTTGCGGCTGACTACTAAAGACCGTATTCAAAAACACGGACGTACGCGTCACCGCAGGCGCGCAGCTGGACGTTCCGCCAGCTCAGGGTACTTTTAGATACTGGAATATTTCAATCCTTCTGTTCAGCTGGTCTGCGACATAAATCCGGTCGTCCTGATCGATGGCAATGCCGGCGGGCAGGTACATTTGTCCGGGCGCTGACCCCAATTGGCCGACGAAGAGGAGAACCTTCCCCTCTTGGTCGAAAATTTGAAAGTTATTAAAAGCGACGTCGGTCACGTAGATATGCCCGTCTGAATCAACGGCAATCCCCTTGGGCTGGGAGAACATTCCGGGTTGGTCTCCTGCCATTCCGAATTTAGACAAAAACTTCCCGTCACCATCGAAGATCTGCACCCTGAAGTTCCCGGTATCGAGGACGTATACCTTGCCGGAGCGATCGAGCGCTATGTTGAGCGGAAGGTTGAACTGACCGTCAGCATTTCCTCTAACGCCGAATTCCAGGAGTTTCACTCCGTCTCTGTTCAAGACAACGACCTTGGACCCGCTCCGGTCAAGGACGTACAGTCTTCCCAGAGTTTCATTGAAAGCGAGCGCGACCGGTCTGGATGCGCTCAGAGAAAATGCGGTGCGGTAATTTCCCCCTGCGTCAAACACGACGACTTTTGACTGTGCGGCGTCCGCCACGTACGTCGTGCCGTTGCTATCGGCGGCGACCGCGGCCGGCACTTTAAGAGAGCCCTCGCTGCCTAAAAAAGACAGCCGTTTCATCGCAAGATCAAAGATCAAGACCCGGCTCTGTATGATGTCGGCTACATAAATCTTGTTGCGGCTCACGGATACGCCGTAAGGCCTGGACAGGCTATCCAGATATGTTTTTCCGAAAAGCCGTTCCCTCCACGAGTATACTCTGCCGATGTCGTCCTCGGAGTAAACCGACTGAAGGTACTTTATTCTCGGCTGTTCCGGGGGTAGAGGCCAGAGAATGTCAGAGGGTTCAGGCTGCCGCGCGGGAACGCATGCCGAAGCGACTAAAAAAATCGTGAGCAGGAAAACAATAAAACGCACAGTAGATTCTCTTTCCCGGGAAATTATCCGCGCAGTTGCTTCGGGACCGGCAAGGCTTGAACACCTGGGCTAAGCCCGAGCTTCGGCGCGGAAAAAGTTCAGTCGTGTGTTCCCGATTCCAGGGCAAAAACGAAAAGGTCCCTGCACGCCTGGAGCCTTTTCAAATAAACTTTTCTGGGGCTTTCCTCCAGCTTTTCGATACGCGGTTTCAAAGCATCGCACCGCACGATGAGGTTTTTAACTTCATCCTTGGCAAGCGACGGGGAATCATCGGTTTTCGAGCACAGGTCGTCGAATTCCGTCTTCCAATTGTCCTCTGCATAGGCCACCTGCAGCGGCCGGCAAAGAAATTCCCCGCTTGCGACCGCGAGGCAACAGAACGCCACTATCGGCATAACGGTTTTGAAAAGGTTCATACTCACTCCTGGAGATTGGGATGGTCGGGATGACACCGTTTACAGTCATTCATGGGGAACGCCACGGTCAAATGGCAAACGCCGCAGAACTCGCGCTTTAATATCCTTGCCATGGAAAAATGTTTGGTGGTCTTCTTTTTAATGTTAAAAATATCGGGGTGACAATTGTTACAGTCGAGCCACTGCGTATGCGTTTTGTGTGAAAAAATCGCTGCGGGAATGCCGTGCCATTCCGCTTCGAGCAACAACGGTTTGATTACCGCTACTTCCGTCGGTGGTTTGAGCGTCAGGTAAGACACCGGGCTGATCATGCCTTTATTCACGGCCTGCACCCAATTGATGCCGTTGCCGAATTTCGCTTTCGGAAAATTTGCGAGGCGAGAAAACTTTTCCTTTCCGTAGCCCCGGTTTCCGTTGTGGCATTTTTCACAATGCGGTTTCTCGTGGCCGAACGCGGTCTTTCCGTCGTGGCAGCCGGCGGCGCCGCAATATCTTCCGGCTTTGTTCGCCGCTTCCGTTATTTCCGTCGAATTAAGCTGCATATTGAACTCCAATTCGAAATGGCATACCCGGCAGGTATATTTCTGACGGTGTATCCAATGGGAAAAAACGGCCGGCTTCATCCCGTTTTGTTCCGAGGTCCGGTTAATCAGGACATTTCCATGCTCGTCCGAGGGCAGTGACGGCGGAAAATCCCAGAACGCCCATGAGCTACCCGGCGACGCCGCTAAAAGGAGGCCTAGCGCCGCCAGAGTAATCAAGACCGCCGATCTCATTGTGATATTCGTCTGCATTTCATCCCCTGGAAACGGCCCGCTTTGAGCCGCTAAACCGATTTGGTATGGCACCGCTGACAATCGAGGATTGGGAAAGCGACTTTTAAGTGACAGACGCCGCAGTATTTTCCGTCATAGATCTCCACCATAGAATATTTCGTCGCTCCTTTTTTCACACCCACGAATATCTCGGGGTGGCATACTTCGCAACCATTCCAAACCGTATGCTTCGCATGAGAAAAAACGATATCCGGCATGCCCTCGACCTTGGGGTTCAAGGTGAAATCCTTCTGCACCTTCATTGTTTTTCTTTTTATGGAAACGCCCTCAAGGTAGTCGGTCAATTTTATGAATCCGTCAGACTCCGCCTTCTCCCAGTTGATGCCGTTTCCAAACCGCTCTCTTGGAAACTT
Organism: Nitrospirota bacterium; assembly: GCA_041484215.1. Taxonomy (GTDB): domain Bacteria; phylum Nitrospirota; class UBA9217; order UBA9217; family UBA9217; genus JBGPHF01. The sequence continues at coordinate 13,694 of JBGPHF010000003.1, read as the reverse complement.
TCCCGTGAATATGTTGAAATCAAATTCTTTCCGTACATTTCTTCCAACGGAGTGGCATCGCTCGCACCGTTTGGCGTCCTCCTGGGAATAATTCAACGCGCATGATTCAAACACCGGCTTCTGGTTGTACATCAGTTTACCGTTGTGACAGGCCCCGCAATAGTACCCCTTGGCATTGTCGGTTGCCTTGATGTTGGTTGCGCCCGCTTTCATGGCGAAGGCTATGTCGACGTGGCAAAGCCTGCACGTATAGATCCCCCGATGCAGCCAGTGATTGAACTCGACCGGCGCCAGACCGGCTTTTTCCGAATAATTCCCGATGACGACATTTCCATATTCGTACGGAAGCGCTCTGCGTTTTTTTACCCCGGTTTGCGCCGATACGAGACCAGTCGAAAGAAGAAAAAGAAGAGATAAAAAGACTGCTTTTTTCATGTTTGAGTCCCCCTTTGGGAATTCGAATGGCTACTGAAGGTTCCACTATAGCGTAAATAGGAGCTGAAAGTCAACCGATGTACGGAGAATTTTGCACTTTTCTCAATCCACACCGGAACCGTCAACCGAGCTTGATTTTCCCTGTCGGGTGTGCTATTGTAATCCGCGTCAGTGAACTCGGTACGCAACTTGCGCAAACTTGCGACCCGTTCCTCGATGGTTTCGTAGCCTAAGATTTTTGAAGGAGCGCTAAAGACATGTCATCAAGACTGTTTTTCATTCCTGTTCTCAGGCTTTCGGCGTTTATCCTTGTTTTCGCCGCGTTACTCCTGACGCGTTCCGCTTCCGCCGCCGCGGAAATCAATTGCCTCAAGTGTCACAGCAAGCTGGCGAAGGAAAAATTTCAGCATCCGGCAATCGCCATGGGGTGTCCCACCTGTCACACGGACCTCGATGCCTCGACGGTCCCGCACAAGAAGACAGGCAAAATAGACAAGGGGCTGTCCGCCGAACAGCCGGAATTGTGTTACGGATGCCACGACAAGTCGCTCTTCTCCAAAAAAACGGTCCATGCCGCCGTTGGCATGGGCTGCACCGGCTGTCATAATCCTCACTCGTCAAAAAATGAAAAACTGCTCATTGCGAACCAGCCCGATCTTTGCTACGGCTGTCATGACAAATCCTTGTTCGCCAAAAAGAATGTCCACCCCGCTGTGGACATGGGCTGCACGGGCTGTCACAACCCCCACTCGACGGACACCGCAAAATTGCTGAAATCGGAACCTCCTGACCTGTGTTTTGCCTGTCATGACAAGGCGGAGTTCAGCAGGAAGAACGTCCATGCTCCGGTGGCAGGCGGCATGTGTCTTGCCTGCCATACCCCTCATTCATCTGAAAACATGGCTCTGCTCCTTCAGGAACCCATCAAGGTGTGTCTGGAGTGCCACGGCGATGTAGAGAAAAAACCGCACGCCATACGCGGCATAGCAGGCGCAGGCCACCCGTTGGGCAAGAAGGACAAAAAAGATCCCAAGAGACCGGATAAAAAATTTTACTGCGGCAGTTGCCACAATCCTCACAGCTCGGATTCGATGAGGTTGTTCCGCTACCCCGCGAAAGCGATCATGGGGATTTGCGTCAATTGCCATAAATTCTAACGAACGCCCTGACAACATATCCGTCGCGGGCGCCCGGTTCTTGTTTCGGAAATTGAAATGACAGAGCGCATCAAAACAACGCCATTCTTCGTCGCCGTTCTCTGCTGGTTTTTTTCCCCCGCAACCGGCGTCTTTTTTTTCCCCGTCGGCTGCAAAGACGCCGCTGGCGACACTCGCACCCTTGCTGTGTTGGATTTTGACAGCGTCGGGAAAGTGGACAAACAGGTTGCCGCCCTTCTGTCGGAATCCGTGCGGGGCGGGATCGCGGCTTCGGGAGCTTACCGTGTCCTGACACGCTCCCTGGCAAACGAACTTCTGCAAAAAAGCTCTTTCAAGCAGGAGAGTTGCTCCACGAAGGGATGCGCCATAGATGCGGGTAGAATCCTCGGCGTCGGCACGGTCGTTGTCGGGGCCGTGAGCAGGACCGGCGCCATCTGGTATCTCTCACTCAAGCGGATAAACGTCGAAACGGGGACGACTGAAATTATCGTGGACGAGAAGGGTCCGGGAGAAAAACCGGAACTACTACACCTTGCAGAAGCGGAGGCACGTAAGATAACCGGGCGAGCGCCTGCCCTCCCCACTCCTCGCGGCGTGCTGGGCAACAAGAGATTCGTCGTTCAGGCTTTGACGGTGTTCGATGGGGAAACGAAACTGGTATGGCAAAGAGATGCCGACAAAGCGGGCAGGCCGCTGAACTGGGAAGAAGCGAATGCATTCATTGAGCAATTGAACAAACAGCAATTCGCCGGAGAAAGCGACTGGCGGCTGCCCGGCAAGGAAGATTTCGCGGCGCTCATCGCATATGCCGAAAGTCATGGACAAGAAAGGAACCTCAACGAGCTGTTCGCAAAAATCGGATTCGAAAACATGAAGGCTGATAATTACTGGTCATCTACTGCCAGCGAGGAAGTTTCCGGCATCATATACGCACTGGATATGTACGGCGGCGCCTTGAGCGCGGTAAGCGCAAGCGAGAAAGGCTACGCGTGGGCAGTTCGGACGGGACCGTGGTTATTCGAGGGAAATACGCATATTCAAGGGGGAGTTCATGAAACGAGCGGAAAGTAATTTCGATTGGAGCGTTAGGTTGGATTCCCACATACTGCAGTAGTTTACCTGCTCCGGACGGCTACCGTTCAAACTGAAACACCTGGACCCTGCCGTTCATCTGATCCGCGATGTAGATCGAATCGTGATCGTCGATAAAAATCCCCGAGGGAGTCCAGAAGTCTCCAAACAAGCTGCCCGTTTTCCCCCAGCTGAAAAGAGGCCTTCCTTCGTTGCCGTATACCAGTATGTTGTTATTCAAGGTATCGGTGATATATATATGGCCCTGAGAATCGACGGCGATCCCCTTCGGCCTTATGGACATTCCCGGCGCGGTGCCTTTGATTCTGAATGACCGGATAAAAGCCCCTTCCGCCGAATAAACAAATACCCGCGGACGCAAGCTGTCAAGCACATAGAGGGCGCCGGACCGGTCAAACGTCACCGCAACGGGAAACTTGAAATCTTCGTTCGCTTTTCCCGAATTGCCGATATCAAAGAGATGTGTCCCCATGTTCGTATAGACCTTGACAGCGTGCGCATGAGCGTCCGCGATGTAAAGCCGGTTTTTCGTCTGATCTATCGCGATACCTGACGGCAAACCGAAGTCGCCCGCCCTGCCCAGAACCATCAGCAGTGTGCCATTCCGGTCATATCCGAACACCTTCCCCTGCTGCGAATCGGTCACTACGATGACCCCGCCGGCATCGACGGCAATCCCGGACGGCGCGAGTAATTTGCCTTCAGCCGGCGGAGTGGGCGTCGGCAGCACGATCGCAGTCCTTTCTCCACGGTCAAAGAGGAACAGACGGGCCGGCGACATATCGGCGACATACACGCGAAAGCGGTCCGCATACACACTCCCCGGACGTTGAAGCGCCTTTAGCGGGGAAACCGCCGTAACGGCCTCTCGATAGGATTCCCCTCGCAGGCTCTCTTCACTCCTGAGCGTTTCTATAAAATTGAGTTTGAGCAAAGGCGCCGGAGAAGAACCTGTTTCCTCGCTTCCGGCAATAAAGGCGCAACCGCTCAGCCATGCCAAAAGAAGCGAAACGAGAAGAGCGAAAAGGGCGGTTTTTTTCATGTTCGTTTTCCGGACCATGATGGCTTAAGTATAACATAAACCATTTTCGTAATACCTATTTCGTGTGGCAAATACCGCAGAGATCAGAGCGGTTCTTTATGTTATAGGCGAACAGGTACTCCTGGTCCGAGCCATGCGGATTGTGGCAACTCGCGCAATTCAACTTTTTGCCTGGTTTTGTGGGATCGTGTTTTTTTCGCATCGGATGGGATTTCCCTGTAGCGAATCGTGCATTGACATGCAACCCCTTGCGCAGATCGGCGTGGCAGGTGGTGCACAAGTCCCAGGTGGGTTTTCGCAGCCATGCCCGATAGGGACTTGCATGGGGGTTATGGCACAAGACACAATATCCGGCGTCGACCGGACCGTGCATATTTTTTTTCCCCGCAATCGCTTCATGACACCTCAAACACGTTTCCTTAATGGTGAGAGCGCGCCTCGGCGGGGTTTTGGGATCAAATTCCCTGATTTGCTCACCCGACGCCAGCGTATATGCCAGTTTAACTTGCTGCGGCACGGATAGGGAGTTATTGCTTTTTTTTACCACATAGGAGAGTGCTTCGGAAAAAGCCGTTTCCCGGTCCCCCAGTTGCCAGACAAGCTCCTCGCCGTCAGCCTTGGGTTCTCTGCCCCGCCTCCCAACCGATCCGCTTCCTTTCAGGTACTGAAGCCCCTTGGGCAGTTTTTCCCTGACCGTCAGTGAATTTATCGGTGGGCCTTGTGAATAGGCCAGACTCACTACAACGCGGTCCCGGTCCTTGAGCACAGGAAGTTCCCGGCTGTTCTTGATTTTTACGTCTGCGGGATAGGCTACAATCTCCACACGGTTGTTTATTTCCCGGTCCTCCGCCGTCGTATTCGGCCTTTTCGGCAATTTATCTCCCATGCCTACGGCGGTAAGGTTTACGGCTTTGATGCCGGCCTCTTTCAGCAGCGATGCCAGCGTCTTTGCCCGTGCGGCGGTAAGCGCCTGGTTGGTTTTAAAACCTACGCTCTTTACCTTTTCCTTCACCTTCGACTTCACCATCTTGGGCGTCGTGTTATCCGTATGAACCTCGATGCGAACTTTGTCAGTCGGATTCAGTTTCAGGTAATCCAAAGCATCCTTCAGCGCTTCCCTGGCCTTCTCTTTGGGCACAAGCGTTGCCGTGGAATTCTGAAATAACTCCTTCGAGCGGACGGTAAAAACCGCCGGTTCGACAGCCTGTATTGTTTTTACGACTTTCCAGGGATCAATCGACGTAAATTGATACTTTACCGGATAAAGATCGGGATCGTGGCATGCGATACAATTCCAGACCGCAACCGGTCCGTGAATATTCTTTCCCGTCGGTATTTTTCTATGACAGACATAGCAGATCATGTCTTCCGGCTTTTTAGGCGAGCCTGCATTCCTCGGAGGAGCATCCAGATTATGGCACCCTGAACAACTGGTTTCGTGTTCGCGGGAATGAAACGGCTCACGTTTAAAACCCGCCGGCGCTTTTGCGCTGATCAGGTCCACATTGCTGAAGACCTGCCGTTTCCATGTTGAAACGAGTATCAGGCCCTCGCTGACTCTCTTTTCTTCATCCTGCTTTTTACCATTTCCTGCGGCTTTTTCCACGGCCGCGCCTTGATTCTTATTTCCCTCGTTCTTTTGGTCCGCCGGAGGAGGCGCGAATACGTTAACGGTGATCGTATTTACCCCGGGCTCCAGTTCGAGCCCCTGGTTGGCGTGCTTTCCCGTTGAGGTGTCAATCATGGGATACTCGGTCTTCCCGACGAGGACCTGAAAAAAAGGGATCTCGGTAGGGTCCAGCACCAGATTCACCCGGGAACCGACAATGGAGTGTTCCTTTGGATAGACAATAGGTGAGGTCGGGGACGGCTGTTCAGCCACGGCAGCAGTGAAGATGAATACCCCCGATACAAGGACCATGAGCGCTGTTCTTAAAAACATATCGGTTAATTTACCCCAAAAAATCGTTCAATGATTATTTGTCTAAGCTGCATGTCGTGTGAACAACGCGAAATTCCCTGATGAAGGCACCACGGCCTATTTCGAGTATTGCTTCTCACCATGGCACCCCGGCGCACAGGAGCCTCCCGTGGCTGTCTGCGTAAAGTTCAAAGGCATCTGCCAACCGCTGAAACCTACTGCATCCTTCATGTGTTTTGGCTGGCCGGTGCTCTTGCACTCGGCGCATTCGTCATGACAGGTCCTGCAGGTCCTGCCTTTGATGATCTTGTTTACATGAGCAAAGTGAAGGTTTTTGTTGCCGTTCCTAAATCCGGTTGCAGCAACCGATTTTATTTCCGTAAAGGCTTTTTTGTCGTGGCAACTGAAACAGAGAGCGTATTTCCCCTCGGAATACGCAGTGTAAAACGTCGGGGCATAATATTTCACGAGCAAACGCGCGTAATCGGACCCATGCGGGTTATGACAAGTGGCGCATGCTTTTCCCTTCAGGGGCCCCTGCCCGCCCTTGTTCGCTTCCAGAAAAGCCTTTACGTCTTTAATGGCTCCCGATTCGGTTTCCAGCGCCTTGTCGTGGCAGCCGAGACAAAGCGCCCTCTCGGCAACATGAAGCAGCTTCGGCTGATCGGCAACGTGCGGATCATGACAATTCATGCAACTTCTGGCGTCAGTCATGGGCGCGTGTCTGGTTAGGCTCCGCTGGCTCAGAGCGGCCTCGCTCGGGTGGCAATTTGAGCAGAGTGACGGTACGGCGGAACTCAATATGGCTTTATTCGCGGAACCATGCGAATAGTGACAGAGCAAACAAGATTGTTTGACCGGAGGGTGCACGGTTTTCTTTGATTGAATGCTTTTTTCTTTATCGGGATGGCACGAGAAACAGAGCGCATTGCCGTCCTGGACGAGCATGTGGGAAAAATCACTCTGGTGATTGTCGTGGCAGCTGGAGCAGGCGCCGGCAGCCACCGGCGGATGCGTTACCTGCTGTTTGACCATGCTTTCCGGATGGCATTGAAAACACAGCTGGGGAACCGCTGCTTTCAGCATGCCTTTATTCGGAGATTGGTGCGGATTATGACAAGAGACGCAATCTCCACCCATGACGGGAGCATGAACGATCTTCTTTTTGTTTTTCTGCTCGTGGCACATAGAGCAGAGTTCGGCCCCTTGCTTGACAAGAGAGATCGCAAGGTTCCCGGGATGTTTTGCGTTTTTTCCTTGCGCGAGCACTGCTTGATGACAGGTTGTACATTTGCCCTCCTTCACGGGGGTATGCACAATCTTATCTTTCCCCATGGCAGCGTGGCATTGGCCGGTCACACAAGATTCCGTCTGGGCAAAAGCTGTTTTTGAAAAAAAGAGTCCCCCGCACACCAGGAACACCAGGCAAAAGATTATTTTGAATCTCTTCATTGGTCTATTTAACTCCCCACTGCAGAATAAAAAAAAACTAATTATGCAGTTGATTTTTGTGCAATAAATGTGCCTTAACGCTTCAACCTTACCTTGCAACAATACATTGATTTAAAAAGATAAATTCGCCGAAAAACGACGTGGGAATTGAGTATTTCTACATACTGAGCGCCTATGCTCACATACTGTCCTTAAGCGCTCTATGTTGTAAAAAGGGCACGGGTCGTAATACGTCGGGGATTTCAGATGACGCCAAACCGCTTCATTCTTCTCCGGAAAGCGTCCCGTGGCATTTTAAGCAATTGTGCCGCCTTCGTCTGATTGCCGTTCGACATGTCAAGCGCTTTTCTCACCAGTGCGTTTTCCACGTCCTCGATGGAAAGCCCGGTCTCAGGGAGAACAAAACCGTCCAGGTAAACAGGCGTGCTTTGCCCAGGTTCAATACGCGTGCTTTCGAGGACTTCCGGAGACAGGTGCTCCGGAAGCAATTCCTTATCGATGTCCAGTATCATGGCGCGCTCGATAACATTCTTCAACTCGCGTACGTTGCCGGGCCATGAGTAATCCAGCATGATGCGTTCCGCTTCCTTGGATATTTTTTGAACGCTCTTGTGACATTCCCGATTAAAGTAATCGATAAAATTTTTTGCGAGCAGAATAATATCACGCCCTCGCTCACGAAGCGGCGGCAGTGTGATCGGCACTACCTGGAGCCGGTAGTAAAGGTCTTTTCGAAACCGACCGTCACTCATGGCTTTCACGAGTTCCTGATTCGTGGCCGAAATGATCCGGACATCGACCCTGATGTCCTTTATCCCGCCTACCCGTTTGAAGGACCGCTCTTCGAGCATCCGGAGCAGCTTCGCCTGCATACTTTGGTCCATGTCACCGATCTCGTCAAGAAAGACGGTGCCGCCGTCGGCGAGTTCGAACAGGCCTTTCTTCGCGGTTTTCGCGTCGGTAAAAGCTCCTTTTTCGTGGCCCATGAGCTCGGTCTCCAGCAGTGTGACCGGAAGCGCGGCGCAATTTATGGCCATGAACGGTTTATCCGCCCTGGCGCTGCCGAAATGTACGGCTTTGGCGACAAGCTCCTTGCCGGTGCCGCTCTCCCCCTGGATCAGCACCGTGGTTGCATCGCTCTTGGCGATTTTGAGAATCAGGTTCTTCACCTTGACCATGTCCTCGGAATCACCGACGATAGACTCTACCTTGTCCTTCACCTCCTGCCGCAGTTGCTTTACCTGGCTCCGGAGGGAACTTGCTTCCAAAGCTTTTTTGATCACCAAGGCGAGTTCGTCAAGATTGAAGGGTTTGCTGATGTAGTCATAAGCTCCAAGCTTCATCGCCTTGACCGCTGTCTCCACCAAACCATAAGCGGTGATCATAATGACCATCAAGCCGCTTTCCTGGACATTGAGCTTTTCGAGCATCTCGATGCCCGTCATTTCGGGCAGTCGGTTGTCCAGCAGGATGAGATCGGGCAGTTCGGAGGCTATGAGTTCCATGCCTTTTTCCGCTGAATCCGCCGTTGCTACTTCGTAGCCTTCTTTAACCAGATGTTGTTCAAGGGTCCATCGGATCAAATTTTCATCGTCGACCACTAGTATCTTCCGCGCCATAATGCTTACTCCTCTGATCTTTGCACTTTTTCAGGATAGGGGAAAATGATGGAAAAACTCGCGCCCCCGCCGGGAGTGCTCATAACGTTGATCTCCCCCTTATGCTGCTCTACTATGCGTTGCGTAATGGAAAGTCCCAATCCGGTCCCTTGCTGCCGGGTTGTGAAAAAAGGGCTGAAAATGCTGCTTATATGCTCGGCTGAAATGCCCTTCCCCGTATCACTGAGCGCTATTTCCACCGAACCGGGATCATTGCCGGACGGCCTTCTCGTCTTGGTCTCTACGGTGATCTTTCCGCCTTCAGGCATGGCCTGGATGGCGTTCAGGGCGATATTTATCAGAGCCTGCTGGACCAAATTAGGGTCGACCGTCAACCAGGGCATATCAGCGGCCAGCCTCCGTTCCGATTTTATGGAGTGCTTTGCAAACTGCGGCGCAAGGAAGTCAAGAAGCTTTCCTATCATTTCGTTGATATCCGTGAGCGTCATTTTCGGTTCCGGCGGACGCGCGAAGGCAAGCAGGTTTCTCACCGCCTTATCCATCCGCTCAACCTGCGAAAGGACTTCGTCCAGAACGACCTTCTTCTGGTCATCGATCTGGTCCCGTTTCAGCACCTGGATCACGCCTGCGATGCCGGCAAGTGGATTTTTAATTTCATGAGCAATGCCCGCGGCCATTTCTCCGATTGACGCCAGCCGGTCGGCGCGTTTCATCTGTTCATAGTGATATCGCTCCACGCGTTTCTGAGCGTGCTCCAGCTTCGACAAAAGAGCATTGAAGGCCTCCCCCAGCCTCCCGATGTCGTCGGCGCTCTTCACGTTCACCCGTGCTTCGAGGCCCTCTTCGGCGCGCTCCATCGTGTCGATCAGTTCCTTGATGGGGTTCGTTACGAGGTGCGTCAAGAACCATGAAAGAAAGATAGCAAGTGCCCCGGTAATGCCCAAAGCCCAGAGGATCAACGTTTTGCTCAACTCGCCGACTTTTTCTTGCGTGTCCGCCATGGAAACATCGACCGCCAGGATGCCGTTCAGTTTTACCGAGGAACCATGACAGTAGAAGCAGCGTTCGTCATTTTCTATCGGAAACAGCACCGAGAACATGCCCTCGTTGCGGCGTTTGATCGGTTTCTTGAACTGGTTGCCGAGATACCATCTTTCCGTGGCCGCATCCACCCGTCTGCCGATCATCCAGCGTTTGGACGATTTGAGGATAACGCCGTTCGGACTGAATATCATTACGTCCAGGATATTGTGATACCCGCCGACCGCCTCGAGAATATGCTGAACATCCCTGCTCTTCCCGTCGAGCATGGCGTTCGAGAGACTCCGTTCAATGGTATTCGATATGATCAGGACATTATCCTCGAGCGCGTCCTCCATATGCGCCCGCTGGTACCCGATATTGATCCACGTACCAAGACCGATGGTCACCGCCAGGATAGCGGAAAGCGAGATGATAATCTTGCTTTTTAAGCTCGTAACGACCGTCATGCCGCGTTCACCTTCCCGATGAGGCCCTTGATGTCCGCTACTCCCTGCTCGCGCATCAGCCGTTCAATGCCGTCGAGGACATCGAGCGTTGCCCGGGGGTTCACGAAGTTCGCGGTCCCCACGGCGATTGCCGAGGCCCCGGCGAGAATGAATTCGAGGGCGTCCTCCCCCGTCACGATGCCGCCCATACCGATGATCGGAAGGGGCACGGCTTTTGCAACCTGCCATACCATGCGGACAGCTACCGGCCTTATCGCCGGGCCGGACAGCCCGCCCGTGCAGTTCGCGAGACGTGGACGCCCGCAGTGCACATCAATCGCCATGCCGAGCAGCGTATTGATAAGCGAAAGCCCGTCGCATCCCGCGTCCCTTGCCGCCTTTGCGAATTCAGTAATATCGGTAACGTTCGGCGAAAGTTTCGCGATGATCGGGAGCCGGGTGGCCTTGCGGACGGCAGAGAGAAGCTCGAAGGCGGACGCGACGTTCGTACCGAATACGATCCCGCCTGCTTTGACGTTGGGACACGAAATATTCACTTCGAGTCCGGCGATTCCGGGAACATCGCTCAGCCGCTCCACAACGCCGACATACTCTTCGAGGCTGTACCCGAAGACATTCACAATCACCGCGGTATCGAACTTCCTGAGATACGGGAGCTTTTCGTTCAGAAAAACATCGACCCCGGGGTTTTCAAGGCCGATGGCGTTCAGCATGCCCGAGGGCGTCTCCCAGATCCGCGGAGGGGGATTGCCTTTGATCGGCTTGAGCGAGATCCCCTTCACGATCACGCCGCCCAGTTTGTTCAGATCGACAAACTCCGCGAACTCCTCGCCGTATCCGAATGTTCCTGACGCGGTGAGAACCGGATTTTTGAGCTGGATGCCGGCGAAATCGACGGAAAGGTCGGGTTTTATTTTCATTCTGGTCTTCGTCATAAGTACATAGTTTCGTCATTCCGGGCTTGACCCGGAATCCAGCTTGCGCCCGACGTTTACGAGTGTGACAACGCGAGTGCAGGGTGTGACTTTTCAATTTAATATCCTGGATTCCTGCTTTCGCAGGAATGACGATCAAAAAGCTCTACCCTTCCCTATCGAAGAGAATGTTCCTCGTTCTAACCTTCGGCATTTCCAACCGTATCTGTTCACCCCAATCGATATCCCGCGAGTCGAACACCGGACCTTCCTTGCAAGCCCGCTTATACCCCCCGGCTTTCAGGGGAATGGAACAGCCCATGCACGCGCCGAGGCCGCAGGCCATGCGCTCTTCCATGGATACATAGCACGAGACCGAATGCTCGGCGGCAATCCGGTTAACTGCTGACAGCATGGCATGGGGGCCACAGGCATAAACGACCAGAGGGGTTTTCCGCTCCACTTTCGCCAGGAAGTCCTGCAAAACGTCCGTCGACATCCCGCACGAGCCCAAGCTGCCGTCCTCGGTCGCGATATGCACCTTGGCAATCCTGTCCTTAAAACTTTTTATTATACCGGCGGGCGGCAGGCACTCCTTGTCTCGCGATCCCAGAAACAGATGGGCGCGAGAACCGGCGCGTTGGGCCAAAAAATGCAAGGGAGGAAAACCGCTGCCGCCCGCTACCAGCACCGGCATCGTCCCTTTCTCCGGCAGGGGGAACCCGTGCCCGAGCGGACCGAGCAAACTCAATGAATGGCCGGTTTCTACTCTGGACAAAAGGCTCGTGCCCCTGCCCACCACCCGATAAATGATTTCGATTGAGTTTTTTGAAGGAACCGACGAGATGCCGAAGGGACGGGCAAGGAGCGGGTCCAGGTTCTCCGATACCCTGAGCATCACGAACTGGCCCGGTAGCGCTGCCGCTGCCGCTTCCGGCGCCTTAAGAACGAGGCGGCAGTATCCTCTGCCCGCGGACTGGTGTGAAATTATTGTCGCCTTGTGCAGCCTATTCAAGGGCAATCTTTATCTCCTGGATCTCGTATTCCACGGTCTTTACCGGCGTTTTGATCGTCACGACATCTCCGACCTTGTGGCCGATGAGCGCCTTGCCCACGGGAGATTGTATCGATATCTTTCCCTTTTTGAGGTCCGCTTCTTCTTGGCCGATGAGGGTATATTTTTTGATGTCGCCCGTGTCCGTGTCCGCGAGCGTCACGGTCGCTCCGAAAACGACCTTTTCATTCGTGAGCTTGGACACGTCGATGATCTGCGCATAGGCGAGCTTCTGCTCCAGCTCCCGCTTCTTGGCGTCGAGATGGCCCTGCCGTTCCTTGGCCGCGTGATATTCCGCGTTCTCGGACAAGTCTCCGTGCGCACGCGCCTCCTCGATGTCCTTGATGTTCTTTCCCCGTTCGACCTTGACGATCCGGTCGAGTTCGGCCTTCAGCTTTTCGTAGCCCTCTTTGGTCATGGGGATCTTCTGTGTCATAAGCTATGATACTCCTGTAAAGACTTCACCTGTAAAAGATTATTTTTGATCGCCGCGATGCCCCGCACCGCGGCCTTGGCCGCCGAAATCGTCGTGAAATAGGGTATCCCCTTCATCAGCGTCGTGCGCCTGATGGAGTAGGAATCCTTCTGCGCCTCCGCGCCGTGCACCGTGTTGATCACGAGGTCCACCTGCATGTCCGTTATCTGGTCCACGATATGCGGCCGTCCCTCGGTCACTTTGTTCACCGACTCGACCGTGATCCCCCGTTTTCTGAGATACTCCGCCGTGCCCCTCGTCGCCACGATGGAGAAACCGGCTTTTTCCAACCCCTGTGCGACTTCGAGCAATCCCGGTTTGTCCTTGTCCTTCACGCTCAAAAAAACGCGGCCCGACACCGGCATGGGATTGCCCGCCGCCATCTGCGACTTGGCAAAGGACATGCCGAAATCCATGTCGATGCCCATGACTTCGCCGGTGGATTTCATTTCCGGCCCAAGGAGCGTGTCCACGCCCGGGAATTTCGCAAAGGGGAAGACCGCTTCCTTGACCGCGATGTGCCTGATCTTCACCTCTTTGGTGAAGCCGAGCTCAACAAGGGTCTTTCCACCCATCACGCGCGCCGCAAGCTTGGCGAGCGGGACCCCAATGGCCTTGCTCACGAAGGGAACGGTCCGCGATGCCCGTGGGTTGACCTCGAGCACGTAGATGCGGCCGTCCTTCACCGCGAACTGGATATTCATGAGACCGACCACGCCGAGTTCGAGCGCAAGCGCCCGCGTCTGGCGGTCGATGTCCTCGATGATGTTCTTCGGAAGCGAGAACGGAGGGAGCGAGCACGCCGAATCTCCTGAATGGACCCCGGCCTCCTCGATATGCTCCATGATTCCGGCAACCACCACCGTCTTCCCGTCACTGATCGCATCCACATCGATCTCGACGGCGTCTTCGAGATAACGGTCCACGAGCACCGGACGATCAGGCGAGGCCTTCACCGCACGGCTCATATAGTTCCGGATGCTCTCCTCGTCGTAAACGATCTCCATGGCCCTGCCCCCCAGCACGTAGGAGGGACGCACCAT
>JBGPHF010000002.1:0-27687 GCA_041484215.1 Nitrospirota bacterium | reverse complement strand
GAGTGGCGAGCTTCATGGTGTCCTCCCTCATGCGTCAGATTTTACAATTCTATTACCAAGTGAGACTATCAATTTCCGAAAAGGTTGAATCAGGTGAGCGATTTACAAAAGATGCAGTGAGCCCCTCATCTCTTTCAGCTCTTGTGGGCTCTTGACAACGCTGTTTTGAGTTGGTACTATGTTGCGTGTTTTTGCAACTACTACGCAAGGAGAAAATGATATGGTTAGAAAAATCGTGTTCCTTTCGCTTTTCGCAATGCTTCTCACCAGCGCGGGCCTCGCTGTTGCCGGAAATCCCCCGGCCCCGCTCAGCACGCCCGAGCTTAAGCAGGTCATCGGCTCCGGCAAGAAAAATACGGTCGTATTTTTCCTCAATCCCCAGGGCGGGCCGTGCAAAGCCCAGAACGAGATACTGCAGAAGCTCAATAAAGACAAAAAGGGCAATTTCAATATTGCTTACGTGAGCGCCATGGAGCCCCAGAACCAGAAGGCGTTTTACGATTACGGCGTCAGGAGCCTGCCGACCTTGGTGATCGTGGACAAGAGCGGAAAGATCGCGCGCTTCTTTTCTCCCGGCATCCAGAACTACGAAACAGTGGCCGCTGCCCTCGACGGAACACGCTAGTGGGCCTTGGCGTCGCAAGCATACTGCTTTCTCTGGGCGCCGGATTGGCGAGCGTTCTTTCGCCTTGCGTGCTTCCCGTAGTGCCTGTCCTCATGGCCGGAGCAGAGCGCAAGGACCGGCTGAGGCCCCTGTTGCTGGTCCTCGGGCTTTCCCTTTCGTTCATGACCATGGGGGCTATCTCCTCCCTCTTCGGCGCATTCTTGGTCGGCCGTACACGTTCTCTTGAAGTGGCGGGTGCGCTCATCATAATGGTCATGGGAGTTCTGATGATCCTCGACCTGAATGTGTTCAAGAGACTTTACCGGCTTTCGAACATCCGGGTGGGGGGAGAAGGCAGGTTCTCCGGTCTCTTCCTTGGCATGGCGCTGGGACTGGTCTGGGTCCCTTGCATCGGGCCTCTCCTGTCGAGCATCCTCGCCATGGTCGGGACCAGCGGCCAGCTTGCGCGAGGCGTCACCCTGCTCGGCTTCTATTCCCTCGGCCTGGCGATCCCGATGCTCGCGGTCGCTTATTTCTCCCATATCCTGCAAGGCAGGCTCAGGGCAGTTGCCCGGAGGGAAGCCCTGCTTCGGTATCTCTCCGGCGGAATTCTCGTTGCTTACGGCCTGTATTCCATAATCCACGGGAACTTCGCTTTTTAGCTGACAAAAGCCGTGAGTTAGACAAAAGCACCTCCTTTTTTTGGCCGAAAGAAAACCCGGCAGCTGTTTCTCTGCCGGGTTTTTCTCTTGTCTCCCTTAAACTTTCTCGCGAACAAAAAAAGGCGCTGCCAGCGAACCAGTCTTTAAACATTCCGTCGAGCCGAGGCTCTTAGGCGGAGTATCAATGGCTGCTTCTGCGGCTCCGCTGTGCGGACCCTGTGAAGCTCATTGTTCTCCTTGTCCGCCTTCACCAGCGGCTTTGGGGCATTCGGCTATTCTGGTCTTGCTGCAGCCTGTTTGGCGAACCGGCAGAATGACCGCTCAACTCGCAGCCCTCTTTCAGGTCTCGGCCTCTCGCACTCCCAGCGCTTGAGTCCCCTCATAACGGGTTTAAAATCATACACCTATTGGTGTTGGTTCGGCAACGCCCTACGAACCTTTTTTTCTCAAAGAACATGCACTGACTATTTCTTCTAGCTGTAGTATAGCATATTTCCGCGTCGGAGGCGGCGCTCAAACGAAAAAAGAGAAAGGCTTTCGTATTGACAATTATGCGCTGTTTTGTTAAAGTTGCGCGGTATTGACCGTATGGGTAAGTGTCTCACAGGCACAATTAGTGTAAAATCAGGAGGCTGTAATGGGGGAGAAGCTTGCAATTGTTGTCGGCGGGGGGCCAGCCCCGGGAATCAATGGTGTGGTCAGCGCGGTCACGTACGAGGCGCAAAAGCACGGACTGGGCGTTATCGGGATCTATGACGGTTTCAAGTGGCTTTCGAAGGGAGATACGAGCCATACGATCAGCCTGGACAACGGAGAGATCTCGCGCATCCACCTGCGCGGAGGATCTATCATCGGGACCTCGCGCGATAATCCCACAAAAGACCCCGCCAAGATGGCGAATGTGATCAAGTCTTTGACCGGCCTCGGCATCAAATATCTGGTTACTATCGGCGGCGATGATACGGCCTACACCTCGACCCGCGTGGAAAAAGAAGCGGGCGGCAAAATAGCAGTCTGCCACGTTCCCAAAACCATCGATAATGATTTGCCGCTCCCGCACGGCGTGCCGACCTTCGGGTTCGAGACCGCGCGGTCTCTGGGCACGCAGCTCGTGGAAAATTTGATGGAGGACGGTCGCACGGCGGGGCGTTGGTATTTTGTGATTGCCATGGGCCGTTCTGCCGGCCACCTGGCGCTCGGTATGGGCATGGGCGCGGGCGCAACGCTTACGCTCATTCCCGAAGAGCTGGGGAATAAGATTTCACTGAATAAAGTAATCGCCATTCTCACGGGCGCCATCATCAAACGCCTTGCCCACGGGAGGGACCACGGGGTGGCGGTGATTGCCGAAGGCGTGGCCACCCGGTTCGATCCCGAGGAACTCACGATCCTGAAAGACGTGCCGCGCGACGACCACGGAAATATCAGGCTCGCGGAGATCCCGCTGGGCGATATGCTGAAGCAGCGGGTGACTGCTGAACTCGAGAACCTGGGTCTCAAGACCACGATCATTGCCAAGGACATCGGCTACGAACTCAGGTGCCATCCTCCGATTTCTTACGACCGGGAGTACACCCGGTACCTGGGCTATAGCGCCGTGAAGTTTTTGGTTTCCGGGGGCTCGGGCGCCATGATCATGCTGAAGGACGGGAAGAGTCTGCCGATCAAGTTCGCCGACCTTCTCGATCCCAAGACTGGGAAAACACGGATCCGCACCGTGGAAACCGATTCCGATGATTATCACATGGCCCGGCGGTACATGATCCGCCTGGAAAAGGAAGACTTCGAAGGCGAAGAACTCAAAAAACTCGCGGCCACGGCCAAAATGTCGCCCGAGGACTTCAAAAAGCGCTTTTGCGCCTGCGTCGATTGAACGGATTTATCTAAGGTGAGGTTTGTAGGGGGGTAGCCGGCAGCCGGTTGTCCCCTTTCGCTTTTTAGAGGGGGATTCGTTTTTCTCGGGCGGTGTTCCTGAGTATGATGATGGCGTTATGGATGCGCTGAAGCTTCATGTTCCTGGTCCGGATCGAGGCCTGATTGCCAAGTTCGATTTTCTCGTTTCTCGTGCTCGTGAGCGCCTTGCTCAACCCCTCGAACAGCTCTTTTATCATGTTCGCATCGAATTTCTTCAAGAAAATCGGGTTCACGGAGATGTAGCCTTCCGCCACATCCGTTGTGATCGCCTTCACGCTCTTGCCTCTAAAGCCGCCTTCCGCCATACGCGCTAATTCCTCAGGATTTTCGGTAGGCCTGGATCGCCGTATCGAGCGCTTCCCGTCTATTTTTTATCACCTCGAGCTGCTTGTGTATGTCGGCCGCGCCTGCCCCCTGTTTGATTTTTTCCTGGAGGAGCGTGATCTCACCGAACAAGCCTTGCGCGGCGTCGTAAATGCTTCGGTGGGTATTCCTGCCGTGTTCGATCAGAAGGCCGATGGCGGCGACGAGGTCCTTGAGCATGGGATCGTCGGCTTCACGCAGGCGTAGCGAAATGGAAAAGTCGCCGCGGGCCAACGTCTCGATGGTTCTGCGGATGCGTGAGATCGGGCCGACGAAGGTATGAGAGTAAATAGTGCCCGCTACACCGATAAAAACCAGGAGCGTCACGAGAGAGATGGGGATAAAGAGGGGGAGTTCCAGTATCGCCGCGAGCTTCTGAAATATCCGCAGAATGATCGTAAAAATGATCAGGACGGTCAGGAGAAAGATAATGAATCGGGCCTGCGGCCCTGCCGCATTGAGATATCCCTTGCCGCGTCCCACAACAACTCGTTTTACGGGGTTTGTCATAATGCGCTGTATCCACCTTGATGACGGGAAGACACAAGGGCCTTCGCCGCGTGTCGTTTCACCTGCATATAACCGCAATTATACTGAGAAGCGGTTGGTTGGTCAAGGCCATAATTTGCCCTAATTTTGCCTTGCAGCCGTTCCTGGGCTGTGGTAAAGTTTTCACATGCCACTGTTCGATACGAGCAACCGCCGCATCGACTATCTGCGCGTGTCCATCACGGATCGCTGCAACCTGTCCTGCGTGTATTGCAAACCGCAGGCTTGTTTCCAGCCGCTTGCCCACCGCGATGTTCTGCGGTATGAGGAAATCGAGCGTATTGTCTCGGTCGCCGTCCCGCTGGGGATCGCGCGCATCCGGATCACGGGTGGAGAACCGCTGGTGAGGCGGGGAGTTCTCGATTTCCTCACCAGGCTGAAGCGGATGGAGGGAATCGAGGACATCAGCCTCACCACGAACGGTATTCTGCTCGAAGAAATGGCCGAGGGGCTCCGACGCGCCGGCGTGGCCCGCCTCAATATCAGCCTTGATTCGCTCAAGGCGGACCGTTTTCGAAAAATCACCGGCAGCGACGGCTGGGCGCGCGTCTGGCGCGGCATCCGCAAGGCCGAGGAAATCGGGTTCACCCCGATCAAGGTCAACATGGTGCCGGTCAAGGGTGTGAACGACGACGAAATAGCCGAATTCGCACGGCTTACCCTCGATCGAAACATTCATGTGCGGTTTATCGAGTTCATGCCGATCGGGGCCGATGACCGGTGGCATCGTGAAGCCTGTGTAACGGCCGACGAGGTCAGGGCATTGGTAGAACGAGAAGTGGGGCCGCTTGAACCGTTCTCCGCCTCGCTGTCTGCCGGGCCCTCCGATAACTACCGGATCGCAGGGGGCCGCGGTGTGATCGGCTTTATCAGCCCGATAACCAAGCACTTTTGCGCATCCTGCCGGCGTCTGCGGCTCACTGCCGACGGGAAAATTCGGCCGTGCCTTCTTTCGGATACGGAGATCGACGTTCGTTCTCCCCTGCGGGGCGGATGCGAGGACGCGGAGCTTGAACGGCTTCTCCGGCTCTCTCTCGAGATCAAGCCCGAGCGGCATTATCTCTCCCTGAACCAGACGCCGACCGCGAGCTACCGGCGTACGATGTCGAAGATCGGCGGGTAGAATGCTTAGTCGGAACCAGAAGAAACAAAAAGTAAATCTTTGACACTGATAACGGCTGATAAGACTATGAAGAATCATGACTAAACTCACCCATTTCGACGAGGCAGGAGCGGCACGCATGGTCAATGTTTCCGGCAAAGAGGAAACGGTCCGCGAGGCCGTGGCCGAGGGCCGTGTCAGCATGCTGCCCGAGACGCTTCGGCTTATCCTCGATAGAAAGGTTTCAAAGGGAGATGTCTTCGGCATTGCACGGGTTGCCGGCATCATGGCGGCAAAAAAGACCTCTGAGTTGATTCCCCTTTGCCATCAGCTGAATCTTACCTCAGTCGACATTTCCCTCGAACCCGATGAAGAAGCTTCAGGCGTGACTATTATCGCCATTGTCAGGACTCTCGGGAATACGGGAGTGGAGATGGAGGCATTGACGGCCGTAGCCGTAGCCGCGCTCACCGTGTACGACATGTGCAAGGCCGTGGACAGGGGCATAACGGTCTCCGATATCCGCCTTACGAGAAAAACAGGCGGTAAGAGCGGCACGTTTGAAGGGAAAAAAGCGTGCCCCTGACTGGTTGCCTGTTCCAGGCGATTCGGTCGAAAAAGCAGGCAGATGCATGACGAACAGAGGGTTGAAATCCATGAAGCGAAGTCGTACCATGATAACAGTGGAAACACGTTTGTCGAGGTGCGTTCTCGTGGAAGAAAATATTCTATTGGAGGAAAAGAACCTGCGCCGTCTTCGGTTCATCGTGGATTTGGCGCAAGCGGTGCTTATGCAGCAGGCGGACCTCACCCTGAAAGAGGCTTTTGCCATCATGAGAAATACAAAGCTGGCGGCTTTGAATCTTTTTCCCGATAAAGAACAGGTATTCGAGCTGGTGTACGCCCCCCGGTTCCGCAGGATCATCACAGAACGATTCGTGATCCCCGGCGGAAAGTCTCATAAGCAGTAATTGTCCCCTTCTTTAGGTTAGCAATAAGCATTCATTGCTTGCTCCCCGCCCGCTTAACTAGCACAAAACACACAAGAAAACAATATATTAAATGATTGGCACTCTTGTTGACAGAGTGCCAATTTTGTGGTATAAACTAGATGTGGTCCAGAGAAATAAAGCAGTATATGTATGTTTATCTTTGGCCTGCAAACTTCTTGTTTCTTGGTAGTTGAGTGCGCGATTTTTTTCAGCAAAAGACAATTTTCGGCCTAGAAATAAGCGCTTGACACAGAAAAGGCGAGTGTGTTAAATTATTAGCACTCTAGTAATGTGAGTGCTAATAATGTTACGTGCGTTATGCTGGCAGGGCGGGTACTCAGGATAAAGGCCTATGGAGTTAGATGAAAGAAATAAAAAAGTTCTTCAGGCGGTCATAGACAGTTACATCGCCAGTGGTTCTCCCATCGGTTCTACCGTGCTGGTCAGACAATATGATTTCGGCGTCAGTTCCGCTACGGTTCGCAACATCATGGCAGAACTCGAAGAGGGGGGATATCTTACCCATCCGCACACATCCGCCGGCAGGGTCCCTACGGACCTCGGATATCGGTACTATATAGACAGCCTGATCAGCATAGAAAACGACACCGACGATATAGAAGATCAGCTGCGGCAGACCCCCCCCCCGCACAAGGGCGACATCCAGGAGCTCATGGAGGAGGCAAGCCGCTTTCTTGCCACCTTGTCGCACTGCGCGGGCGTCGTGATCGCCCCTTCCGAGCCCGAAGGCCAATATAAACATATAGAATTCGTCAGGCTCCGCGGCAAAGAAGCGCTCATTATATTCGTTACGGGCACGGGGACGGTCCAGAACAAGCTCATCGAACTGGACGAGCATATTTCCCAGCAGGAACTCAACTATTTCGGCTCCTATCTCGATGAGCAGCTCCAACAATGGAGTTTGCACGAAATACGGCAGCGGCTGGTTGATAAGATGCGCGAGGAAAGACTCGGTTTCACGCAGCTGATGGAGGAGACGTACCGCGCGAGCCAGGAGGTCCAGGGACGGGACGCGGAAAAAGTCTATATCGGCGGCGCTTCCCAGATTTTGGAAAACCCCGAGTTCGCGAGTGTCGAGAGAATGCGATCCCTTTTCAAGGCTTTCGAAGATAAGTTTAAGCTGCTGAAGCTCCTCGACCGGAGCGCGGCCGCCGAGGGCATCAAAGTCTTCATCGGCGCCGAAAACCCCTATTTCGAGATGCAGGGGTGCAGTCTGGTCGTGAGCAACTACCGGGTCGGGAAGAACGTCGTGGGCACGCTGGGAGTCATCGGCCCGACAAGGATGCAGTACAAACAGGTGATTCACGTCGTGGACTACACTTCGAAACTTCTTTCGAAATTGTTGGGTGAACGCTTTCAGGGGAGTTTAGAAAAATGAGCAATGAATTCGACGACCTTACCGACGAGGATGTGGAACTTCTCCCGCCGGAAAAAGATGCTGACGCAGCGCTCCCGGCGGAGATAGAAAAACTTTCGCAGGCCCTTGAGCAGAAAACAAAAGAAGCGGCGGAAGCAAACGACCGGTATCTCCGGACCTACGCGGACTTCGAAAATTACCGCAAGCGAATGCAGCGCGATCTCGCGGATTTTCGGAAGTACGCGAACGAGCAGATGGCGCGGGAATTGCTGAGCGTCGTCGACCATCTGGCACTCGCTATCAAGCACGCGGCCGAGTCCGGCGACCAGAGCGAGGGTTTGCGCCAGGGCGTCGAACTCGTGTACAAGCAGTTCCGCGACGTGCTCGAAAAATTCGACATCAAGCCGTTCGACTCGCAAGGAGAGTCGTTCGACCCCGCAAAGCATGATGCGATGATGCAGGAGGTCGCCGACGGCGTTCCGGAAAATACGGTGGTCGAAGTTTTCCAGGAGGGGTATTTGTACCACGACAAGGTCCTTCGGCACGCAAAAGTAGGCGTGTCGAAAAGACCGCCTGAAGAGCCACGGGCTTCTCAGGAGGAAGACGTCACGCCTGCGTGACGGGATCAGGGTGTTTATCCGCTGCCCGGTCAAGGTGTCGGTTCAGACGTGGCGGGGCAGGGTTGTTCAATAATCATCAGGGCGTATTTCGAAGGAGGTTGTTATGGCAAAAGTGATAGGCATTGATCTGGGAACGACCAACTCTTGCGTCGCGATCATGGAGGGCGGAGAGCCGGTCGTAATCCCGAACTCGGAAGGGAGCCGCACCACACCGTCGGTCGTGGGTTTTCCCGAAAGCGGTGAACGGCTTGTGGGGCAGATCGCGAAGCGGCAGTCGATTACGAACCCGGAAAACACGGTATTCTCGATCAAGAGACTGATGGGGCGAAAATTCGATACGAACGAGGTCAAGGAGGCGATGAAGCACCTTCCCTATAAGATCGTTGCGGCGTCGAACGGCGATGCGCACGTCGAGATCCGCGGCAAGACCTACAGCCCCTCGGAAATTTCCGCCATGATCCTGCAAAAAATGAGGCAGACGGCCGAGGATTACCTGGGCGAGAAGGTGACCGACGCGGTCATTACCGTGCCCGCCTATTTCAACGACAGCCAGCGGCAAGCCACGAAGGACGCGGGAAGGATCGCGGGTCTGAATGTGCTTCGGATCATCAACGAGCCGACGGCCGCGGCCCTTGCCTACGGTCTCGATAAGAAGAAGGATGAAACCGTCGCGGTCTACGACTTAGGCGGAGGCACCTTCGACATTTCCATTCTCGAACTCGGTGAAGGCGTCTTCGAGGTAAAGTCCACGAACGGCGACACGTACCTGGGCGGCGACGACTTCGATGAACGTATTATCAAGTGGCTCGCCGATGAGTTCATGAAGGACCAGGGCATCGATTTGCGGAAGGACAAAATGGCGCTTCAGCGGCTGAAAGAAGCGGCGGAGAAGGCCAAGATCGAACTCTCGACGGTCGCTGAAACCGAAATCAACCTGCCCTTCATTACCGCGGACGCGAGCGGGCCGAAACACCTTTTGTATAAGCTTACGCGGGCGAAGCTGGAGCAGCTGGTCGGCGAACTGATCGACAAGACCATCGACCCGGTCAGGAAAGCGCTCTCCGACGGGGGCAAGACGGTCGACAAAATCAACGAAGCGATCATGGTGGGCGGCATGACCCGCATGCCCCGGGTGATCTCCACGGTGAAGGATTTCTTCAAGAAGGAGCCGCACCGCGGCGTGAACCCCGACGAAGTCGTGGCTATCGGAGCGGGTATTCAGGGGGCGGTTCTGACCGGCCAGGTAAAAGACGTGCTGCTTCTCGACGTGACGCCGCTGTCTCTGGGCATCGAGACCCTTGGCGCGGTGACGACCAGGATCATCGAACGCAACACCACGATCCCGACGAAAAAGAGCCAGGTGTTCTCGACGGCGTCGGACAACCAGACCGCGGTTTCGATCCATGTCATGCAAGGCGAGCGTGAAATGGCCTCGGACAATAAGACCCTGGGCCGTTTCGAACTCGTGGGCATTCCTCCGGCGGCGCGCGGGGTGCCGCAGGTCGAGGTTACCTTCGATATCGACGCCAACGGCATCGTGCACGTGACTGCCAAGGACCTCGGCACGGGCAGAGAGCAGTCGATCAAAATCACCGCCTCGTCGGGCATGAACAAGGACGAGATCGATAAGGCGGTCAAGGAAGCCGAGTCGCACGCCGCCGATGACAAAAAGAAGCGGGAGCTTGCCGACGCGCGCAACGAAGCGGATACGCTGATCTATTCCGTGGAAAAGTCGGTGGCCGATTACGGGTCCAAACTTTCCGATTCCGAGCGAGATGATATCCAGAAGGCGCTCGAGGAAGCGAAGAAGGTGAAGGACGGCCAGGACGTCGACGCCATCAAGAAGGCCGTGGCCGAACTGTCGAAGTCCTCTCATAAACTGGCCGAAGAAGTCTATTCCAAGATGAACAAGGAACAGGCACAGCCCGGGGCGGGAGATGCCGCGGGCACGGCCGGCGGAAACGGGAAAAAGGCCGAGGAAAAAGTCGTGGATGCCGAGTTCGAGGAAGTGGACAAGGACAAGAAATAACCGGCGGAGTGCATGAACGAGGATAGCGGGAAAGCACTATGATCCTGCTATCCTCTTTTTTTGGAAACTTTTCCGCAAAGGATTGAGATGGCCAAAGACTATTACGAATTGCTGGGCGTTCACCGAAACGCTGGCGAAGCCGAACTGAAGCGCGCCTATCGCCGGCTGGCGCACCAGTATCACCCGGATAAAAACGCGGGCGACAAAGCCTCGGAGGACAAGTTCAAAGAGATCAACGAGGCCTACGAGGTCCTGTCGGACGCGCAGAAGCGGGCCTACTACGACCAGTACGGCACGGCCCCCGGAGCGCAAGGCGCGGGGGCGGGAGGTTTTGGCGCCGGCGGCATGGGCGACATCTTCGGCGACATCTTCGGCGAGTTCTTCGGCGCGAGCCGCGGGGGAACGAGGGCCGTGGCCGGAGACGATCTTCGGTACAATCTCAAGATCAGCTTCGAAAACTCGGCTTTCGGAACAGCGACGAAAATCAGGGTGCCCCGCTGGGAAAGGTGCCCCGACTGCGACGGCACGGGCGCCAAAACCAGAGACAAGATCGTTACCTGCACGGCCTGTCGAGGCGCGGGCCAGATACGGATGCAGCAGGGTTTTTTCAGCATCAGCCGCACCTGCTCGCGCTGCGGTGGAGAAGGCAAGGAGATCACGGATCCCTGCACTACCTGCCGCGGCCGCAAGCGTGTCGAGCGGGAGCGCACGCTCTCAGTCAAGATCCCCGCGGGGGTGGAAACGGGGACCACGATCCGCTTGTCCGGCGAGGGAGAGATCGGCTCCCACGGCGGGCCTCCCGGAGATCTCTATGTCTACCTCATGGTGGAAGAGCATCCTCTGTTTCAGCGGGAAGGGCAGGACATCGTCTGCGCGATCCCGATCAGCTTTGTGCAGGCCGCGCTTGGTACGGAGCTCGATGCGCCGACGCTCGCGGGCAGTACGAAGCTGAAAATTCCGGCCGGTACTCAACCGGGACAGATCTTTCGGCTCAAGGGCAAGGGATTCGCCCACCTGCGCGGCTCCGGCATCGGCGATCAGCTGTGCAGGATCATCGTGGAAGTTCCGGGAAAACTTTCCTCAAAACAGAAGGAACTGCTTCAGGAATTCGATCGCCTAAGCGCCGAGAATGCCACTCCGATCATGAAGGGTTTTCTCGATACGGTGAAGGGGCTGTTCGGGGACCAAGAGAAGAAGTAGCAGTCCGGAAATCACGCACGAAATAAAATGCCCGAACAGCTCAGCGCCGCCCGGGCGGAGAGAATAGAAATATTTTACGCGGCCTTCGTGTGGAATGATCTGATCATCTCAGGCGTAAATTTCCCGACTTCCACGACCTGTGCTCTGTCCTGGATGAAGCTGGGCACGTATTTGTTGAGAGCCTCGTTCTTATTGTTGGCATCGACGAGCGCATACCCGGTGTGGTCACCGGCGGAGCAGCCGAATTCAACTTTATCCAGAATGTCTTTCCCCTTGTTCAACTCTTCATCGAGCGGCCTGAGACACTCTTCTGCTTTGTGCGGCGTTTGGATCATGTACCGTGCCATTGCTTTATTATGATTGGGGAATGGTCTCGGCGGAGTCTTTTTGTACTTCGTGCGTTGCAAGAAACCGTCTTCTTCGTTGCGGACAGCGGTCTGACGAGCAGGCGCTTCTTCGCGGCACGTTTCCCACATAAATTATAAGTATGCTATACTAAAAAAGTAATTTTTCGGGCGCGCCAGATCGTCCCGAATCCCGCAGCAACGTCGGCCGCGCAAGGCCTGATATTTTAAAAGTTCGAGGAGGGGCTCATGAACGCACTGGAAGTGTCTATGAAGATGGAAACGGATGCGATTTCATTTTATACCGAAGCGGCGCGAAAGACGAAGTATCCCGCGGGAAAAAAAATGTTTCAAGCCATTATCGAGGACGAAAAGCGGCATTTGCAGATGATTGCTCAGCTCATCAAAGGACTCGAAATTACAGCCAAGGACGTAAGCCCCATGAAAAACGTAAAAACCATCTTCGAAACGATGAAGAACGAGATGATGAAAAAAGTCGAGGCCACGACGGACGAGCTTGAATCCTTCAAAATCGCGATGACTATGGAGAAAGAGGGCGTGGAGTTCTACAAAAAAAGCCTCGCCTCCGCGAAAACGGACAAGGAAAAAGCCCTCTTCAGCAGGCTGATCGGGGAGGAAGAGCAGCACTTCGCGATTTTTTCGAACACCTATCAGTTCCTGGCGAATACGGGAAGCTGGTTCATGTGGGAAGAGCAAAGCATTGTCGACGGCGGCACGCCCTGGGCATAGCGCGACGAGGAGCAAGAGCTCAACCGCGTTTCGGCGTTCAATAATTGACTCTGAATCAGGGTATGCAATAAAAGCCCGGGGATCATTTCCCGGGCTTTACAATTTTAAGAAACCGAGCCGCGAAAAACCGATGATGGGCTGAAACACTAGCAGGAGCTCTTGCACGTGCAGGTTAATGCCGTCTTTTTCACCACCTTCTTGATCGTCATCAGTTCTGCTCCTTTCCCGCTGTAATAAAAGCCTTATCCAGGGCAAAAACTTCAACCAGATTTATTTGTCGAGTATGCCATAAAGCTTGCACCGATACCGGTCTCTGCCGTCCTTTCCTTCGATAAGCTCTGCTCGATACCGGCATCCGCCACGGCAGATTTCGAGAAACTCGCACTTGCATGCCAGTTCGCTCAGCCGTACCGGGTGAATTTTTTGCCAGGAGGTCTGGAGGCCCAGCTCTATGCTGCCGACCGCGTCGTCCTGATAAAAGGTGCATTTCGCGATTTTGCCGCTGGCCAGAACGGCCGCGAGATGCAAGCCGCACCCGTAACCCTGGCCCGAGGAATGGAGCCCGCCGCCGAAGCCATAGCCCAGGTATTTTCCTCCCTCCTGCGGGGTGACGAGTACCTCGGCATGGTCTTTCAAGGCCCCTGTAAAACAAGGCACGTCGACCGACCAATCTTTGACTCCCAGGTCCTTGAACATCCGTTCCAAGTCATCGAAGTCGGAGAGGTTCTCCCGATGGACCATGGTGGAGACGGATACGTCGAATCCCGCGTCGAGAGCCTGGCGGAGAGAGAGCATCGCCCGGCTGTAGGTCCCGCCGCCCCGGAGCGCATCGTGCGCGTGCTCAAGCCCGTCGATGCTGATCTGGATCTCGTCCACCTTCAAGCCCTTGAGGTTGTCTTTCTTGAGAAGCAGGCCGTTGGTAAACAGCACTTTACGGATAAAAAATCCGGGGAGCATCTCATTGATCTCTTCGAATTTGCGGTGGAGCAGCGGTTCGCCTCCGGTGATCATCACGCGCAAACCCTGCATTTCCTCGAACTCTTTTAGAACGCCATGCACCTGGCGCGGAGAAATTTCCTGCCGCGGGGTATCGCCGATATAGCAGTGTTTGCATTTTATGTTGCAGGCGTCGGTTATTTGCAGCTCAAGATACCGGAGAGACGGCTCCGGGGCTTTCGCGTAGGCCGGCCGTTTTACCGGGGCGCTCTCCGCGGTAAGAAGTCCTTCGTCCATGCAGTAATCGATAAAGGCGCTGTCCCTGGATGCTGCCCCTGCATCGTCCATGCATTTTTGAAGAAAGCGCAAGGAATCGCCGTCGAGTTCATACAGCTCGTCCTTTGCGAGATGATACACAGACGGCGTTTCGAGCCACTTCAGCACGGCCCGCCGCGAAAGAAAATAGTTCATAGGAAACAGTATAGCACCCGACGGGTCCTTTTGTTATAATACGGCCCATGGGCCTTACGCACAGGGATTTTCTTCAAAAGAAGGCGTTCTGCTCCCGCTTTTGCTCGCACTACAAGCCGGAGAAAACCGAAGAGTTTGCGTGCAGGGGCTATGAAATAGTTCGGCACTTAGTGCAAGCGGGCGCGCTTTTTTCCCTGGCAGACGCTGAGGGCGGGGGCGATCGCAGAAAAGCGGAACCGCTTGTGCATGCGATGTGCAGTGTCTGCGCTTTTCAGGAGGATGGCTGCGATTTTATGCTTGACCGGAAAGCGGCCCCCTGCGGCGGGTTCCTGGTTCTCGCATGGCTCATTGAAAAAGGCAGTCTTACAGTCGAAGACCTTCCGTAAAGCAAACGCAGCACACGAGCTCAAGTAGTGCGGTGCAAATGGCACTAAGGAATACTTTATGCTTACAACGCAAATCTAATGCACGGAGAGGAAAAATGGGGGAAGGTGGTGAACAAGGGGTAGCAGGTCAATCATCTGATTTCGGCGCTAAGTCGCCGAACTGATCTCCAAATTGGTTCGCGGCAGAGACGCCCGCTTCCTGGATCATTCTTTTTTTTGCGTCTTCGAGCAACTCCTTGGACACCGAAAGCGCCGCGGCCACATCTTCAAGTGACCGCCCTTTCCCGAAGTGCAACTCGGCGATCATAATTTTGAGGAAGTCCGCCTGCAGAAGCTTCTCTAACTCCTTATCGGCAACTAAATAACTTCCATAAGCCTCACGCAGTGTCTTCCCGGTAGCGATTACTTCACGGTACTTCAGCACCGCCTCTTCGTAAATTCTGCTTTCTTCCGGAGTGAATTCCTTGAAGTAAAACTCGGGCATTTCCTGTATCTTGTCTTTGGCCTTCTTTTTCATGAATAAACCCCTGTATAATACGGCATGCGTGACACGATGAATCTGTATTTTAAGCTCTGGAATAACGATTGTCAACGGCAAATTCCGGCGATCGAGGACCTGGCGATAGGCTTTGATTACATCATCCGCTTTTCTTTCGGTCTGCGCTCGGGGACTTGCTGGTGGGAAATTTGTTCTTCATTCCATGCCACGGATACGTAGAGCCCGCAGAAACAGGTCCCGAACTCCTTGATATCCGGGTCACGGTATACGCAGGGACAGATGATGTCGGCGTCTTTTTCTTTCGCGCCCCAGGCCAGGCGGCAGGGACACGAGCGGTAGCCGTAGCGCGCTTCGTTGGTGAGCAGGCCCCGGAGGATGTCCATGACAAAGGGCTTGTCCTTGTTCAGCCTTATCCCTTGGGATTCGGCGTACTTCGAAAGAATGTCGTAAAGTTTTTCCGGGGTCATGGCTGGCAAAGTTCCAGCGCCTCACGCAGTTTCTTTTCATTGAAGCCGACCACGACCGTTTCGCCGATGCAGATCGTGGGAAAGCTACAGTCGGGATTGAATTTTCTTACCTCCTCCATGATCTGCGCCCGTTCGGCGCCGGTCAAGAGGTCTACGTCGGTAAACTCGACGTCAATGCCGCAGTCCTGAAAAAATTGCTTTGTTCGATTACAATGAGAACAAGTGCTGAGCGTATAGAGCTTGATCTTCGGTTTTTTCTCCGCCACTTGCCAAACCTCCCAATGCGTTATTCTCTGATTATAACACTGTGTTTTGCTTGAGGCAAATCAATTGATGTAGCTTGCCTGCAATTGCAGCTGGTTAAAAGGCCTGAATACACAGCGACTTCCTTGACATCCCGGCCTTCTGAGTTACAATAAGATAGGCGAGTTGTGATAGAGAGGGAGTGCCCTAAATGCAAGTCTTGACACTGGAAAATAAAAAAATAGAAATCGATGAGGATGGCTACCTCGTTCATTTCGAGGAATGGAGTGAGCCGGTGGCGCAGGTCCTAGCCGCCGAACACAGGATCGAAGAGCTGACCCCTCAGCGGATCAGCATGTTGAAGTTCGTGCGGTGGTATTTTCAAACTTACAATTTTTTCCCGATCATCAGGGCGATTTGTAAAAACGTACACGAACCGAAGGACTGCATCGAGGAAAATTTTATTAACCCGCTCATTGCCTGGAAAATAGCGGGGCTTCCCCGTCCTGACGAGCCCGTGATAAGCCTCCTCGAAGCAGGCCAGTCGCCCGGATAAGCCGGTTATCCGGCGGGTGTGCTTATCACCAGCAAAGAAGAACAAAAGGAGGAATGGCCGCTTGACAGGGAGTGACGGGGCGGTCATAATAGTCTCGTGAAAAAGGGTATTGGCATAGGGCTTCTTTTACTTACCGTTGTTTCGTGCGCCCCGGTGCTTAACCATGAATACATGCGGGAAGGACGGAGGGATGCGTCTTTTGAGGAACTCAAGTCGAATCCCGACGCTTACAAGGGAAGGCTCTATATCTTGGGCGGCCTCATTGTCGAGACGCGTTTAATCGAACAGGGCTCTCAGGTCGAAGTGCTGGCAGTGCCTGTGGATTATTACGGCTATCTCGAAGAGAACGAAAAGGCGCGCGGACGGTTCCTGGCCCTGTACCCGAAGGAAAAGGGCATTCTCGACCCCCTGGTGTTTAAGAAAGGCAGAGAGGTAACCCTCGCGGCTGAGTTTCGCGACATCAAAAAGGGTAAGATCGACGAGATGGAGTACGAATACCCGGTCTTCGAAATCCGGCAGATTCATCTCTTCGAGGAGCCGAGGGATTACTACGACGCCTATCCCTACACCCGCTATTATCCCTATGCCTATCCCTATGGGTATAATCCCTACTGGGGTCCCGGGCCTCCTCCGCCGGGGTGGTGGTAGATTGAGCTCGCGGACTGTCATCTTTTTTGCTATCTTCCCTGTAATACATCCACCGAACGGATGCTCCTGAACATTACTTTCCCAGAACAAACTTGTGTTGTCTTTAAATCTGTAGTGCCTGAGAACCAAAAATAAGCGAATGTAGCAACGCTCATGAAAGGTAAAGAGGATATATGTTTCAGCAGAAGAAAATCATTGTGGTCATGCCCGCCTATAACGCGTCTAAGACTCTTGAGATGACGTACAATGAGATTCCCAAAGGTATCGTAGACGAGGTGATCTTAGTTGATGATGGAAGCAGGGACGATACTGCCTGGCAGGCAAAAAGGCTCGGGATTTATACGATTATTCATCCTGAGAATCGCGGCTATGGCAGTAATCAAAAAACATGCTACAGTGAGGCATTGTCAAGAGGGGCTGATGTGGTTGTCATGGTCCACCCTGATTACCAATATTCTCCCCGCCTGGTAACCGCAATGTCCTCCATGATTGTATCTGGACACTATGATATGGTCCTTGGTTCGAGAATTCTTGGAGGCGGAGCGCTCAAAGGCGGTATGCCGCTCTATAAATATATAGCGAACCGATTTCTTACTTTTATAGAAAATTTGGTTCTCGGTGTAAAGCTTTCGGAATACCATACGGGATTTCGAGCATACAACCGCACTCTGCTGGAAGCGCTTCCACTTCAAGCAAACTCAGATGATTTCGTCTTTGATAATGAAGTAATCGCCCAGGCAGTGTATTTCGGGTTTAGAATCGGAGAGATAAGCTGTCCAACCAGATACTTTGACGATGCCTCATCGATTGACTTCCGAAGAAGTGTCAAATATGGATTTGGAGTGCTTGGAGTATCAATAAAGTATGTATTGTCCAAAACGGGCATACGAAGACTGCCCCTCTTCAATAATGAAAAAACTAAACGTAAGTAACCCGCATCGACGATTCTAGATCATGAAGGGATTGCCGATTGCAGATTTCGGATCGCGGATTGTGTACTGCAGACCGCCAGCGGCCTCATTTTTCCCATCCTCTCCCCTCGAAGAACTACAATCCCGAGAACCGGCATAACCGAAAAGCGACCTGGAAGGATTCTCCCTCATGCCCTGCACTCGCGCACGCACTCGTAAACGCTGGGTGCAGGCTTCGGTCCTCTCCCTCGAAGTCTCCGACAATCTCCCTGAGGCCACAGCACTATCTACGGCCGTAAGTCGTCGTTTGCGAGAAAATAGGGGGGGTGCCGCTTCCCGCAAAAAAATATATAGCTGTTGACAGCGACTTTTATAACGTGTTATTATTTCCAAAATCTCTCAGGTCGTCCCCCCAGGAACCCTAAACGTGGCAGGCGAAAAAATACTGAACATAGACGACAGCCCGACAGTCCAGCGGCTGATCGAGATGATACTGTCTTCCCAGGGCTATCAGGTCGTCCTGGCCTCGGACGGGGAAGCCGGCATTGCCATGGCCAAAGCGGAAAAGCCCGCCTTGATCCTCGTCGACTTCGTCATGCCCAAGATGAACGGCTTTCAGGTGTGCAAAGCCCTCAAGGAAGACCCGGAGTTCAAGGACACGCCGATCATCCTCGTGACCTCCAAGGGCGACAAGGTGGGAAGCAAATTCGTGGACACGCTCGGCATCACCGAATATTTTACCAAGCCTTTTCAGCCTGAAGAGCTCCTCGCCAAGATACGCGAAGTCATTGACCGGCGGCAGGACGGCGGCGCACCGCCCTCGGAACCCGCGCGGGCCTCCGGACAAAACGGCAAAAGCCAGGCCGCTCCCGCCGGGCTCGAGAGCATGGTGCGCGAGCTGGTCGAGAAAGCACTCGATAGTTTCGTTAAAAAAACTCTCCCGGACCTTATCCGCCGTGAATTGGCGAAGTCGCAGCCGCAAAGCCAGGCCGGCATCCAGGGCAACCTGGAGCATTTTCGCATTGTTGAAGTGATGCAGATGCTCGGGCTCCAGCGGCAGACGGGCAAGCTTGCCGTCACCCGGGGCGGGGAGGGCGCGGAAATCTACTTCCGGGACGGCGCAGTCGTGTATGCGTCCTCGGCCTGCAAGGGCGGGAAAATAGACTTTAACGCGCTCCTGAAAAAAACGTGCAGACTGGAGGAGGACAGCCTCCGGCACGCACTGCGCATCGCCGAAATGACGGCGCAGCCCATCGACGGCGTTCTCGCCCAGGAAAAAATGATTGACCTCAAGACCTTCGCGGAATGTCTCAGACGCCACACCGAATCGGCCGTGTACAAAGTCATGGCCTGGCGGGAAGGCGATTTCGTCTTCGAGAAGGCCGCTCCGCCGGAATTTTCCACGCCGATGCGGCTCAAGGTCGATGACCTCTTGCTCGAGGGCGCGCGGCGCGCCGACGAGTGGACGCTCATCCAGCAGAAGATACCGGACTTCGACATGGTGTTCGAGCCCATGATCGGCAACGCGGAGGAGCTGACGACCCGCGGTATGAGCGACATCGACATGAAGGTCTTTTCGCTTATCAACGGCAAACGGACGATCCAAAGCATTATCGACGAATCGTGTCAGAGCGATTTCGACGTGGCAAAGAGCATGTTTATTTTGCTCTCGGTGAACCTGATCAGAAAAAAGTGACGAGAGCCCCGAACCCGCCGGAATAAAAAGGAAAACTTGACACTACAAAAGAAATGTGTTACTTTTCGACTAACCAGCGCACCACGAAAATAAGGAGAAGACAATGGCCAAAATACTGATAGCGGACGACAGCCAAGCGGAGCTCCAGATATTTCAGGCGGCTCTGCAATCGACCGGCCATACCATCGTGACCGTCATGGACGGCGAGGCGGCCGAGGAGAAGGTCAGGTCCGAGAAAATTGATTTGATTATCCTCGATGTCATCATGCCCAAAAAAAACGGTTTTCAGGTGTGCCGTGACATCAAGAGCAACGATCAGTTCAAGAACATTCCCGTCATCATGGTAACGTCGAAGGACCAGGAGAGTGACAAGTTTTGGGGGATGAAACAGGGCGCCGATGAGTATTTGACCAAGCCCTTCAAGCCGGAAGACCTGCTGAAGGCCGTGAAAAAATACATCTAAAGCCCTGGAGGGGTGCCTGTTTGGCAGAAAGAGACAACGACGTCACCGCCGAGGTGATAGATGTATTGCCGGAGGAGGAAATACGCTTATGCCTCTTCAGCATGGGCGAGGATCTCTTTGCGGTACCGGTCGAAATGCTGACTGAAATCATCATTTCGCAGAAGATTTTTCCCGTCCCGACCACGCCGCCCCATGTCCTCGGGGTCATCAACCTGCGAGGCAATATCGTACCGATCGTTGATATACGCTCCGCCCTCTCCTTGCCGCGGCAGTCAACTCCGGGACAGATCGCGATTATCAGACACGGCGCCGTGACGCTTGGCATCGTCGTGGACGCGGTACACGAAGTGGTGGCCATATCCAAAAGCGACGTGCTTGCCCTTCCGGGCGATGCGACAGGGCCCGCAGGCAGGAGCAGCCGCTTTTTAAAAAGCATCGTACAGCGTTCCGGGGGGGTTGCGGCCCTTCTCGACATCGAAAAAATCATCGGAGAAATCAGGTTGAAGTGAGGACGGCGAAGTTGCCGCGGAAGGGCCTCCGGAGCGCTCCGGAGCGGGAGCACGGGCATCCATACCTTGGCAGGAGGAGTGAACCGCTATGAAGATATCGAAGCTTTTTTACCGGATGAGCATCAGGACCAAAATTGTGCTCATGATCGTGGGAATGTCCGCAATCTTCGGGACAGGCATCCTCCTCTTCATATACAACCAGATCCAGAATACGCTCCGCGACGAGGCCATCAACAAGACGTTGATCCTGGCGGACGGGTTGAGCGTGAAGGCCGCCGAACCGGTGCAGGTGGAAGACCTGAACTCGCTCCAGTTCATCCAGGGTGAGGCCATCAGCCAGCCGGACGTGGCCTACTGCTTCATTCGCGACGGGCGCGGTCGAATCATTTCTTCTTCCTTCGAGGGCAATGCGGTCCCGACCGCGCTCCAGTCCCTCAACATGCTGAAACCGGGAGAACCGTTCGGAACAAAAGCCGCCGTCATCACGATCAGGGAAAGCGTAACGGAAGTCATCGACATCGCGTCTCCCATCGCCGGCGGCACGCTCGGATCGGTGCATGTGGGGCTCAATATGACCCAGATCAAGCAGAATATCAGAAAACTCCTTATGTACATCATGGCGGTCGGGTTCGTGGCCCTCATTATTCTGTCGGCGGTCACCCTTGTCCTTTCGGCCATTACCATCGCCCCGGTCAAAGACCTCATGCGGGTCGCCGAGGCCCTGGGCCGAGGCGACTTGACGAAAAAAGCGAATGTCCATACCGGCGACGAACTGGGCCAGCTCGGGGATACCTTGAACCGGACGATCGACCGGCTCCAAGGCCTCATCCAGACCGAAACCGACCGCGACAAGATGCAACACCAGGTTATGGACCTGCTCTCCGTCGTGAGCACCGCCGCGGAAGGGGACCTTACCGTGAAAGCGGAAGTCACCGCCGACGCGCTGGGGTCCGTGGCCGACGCGTTCAACCTTATGATCACCGGCCTTATGTCGCTCGTGACCCAGGCGAGCAACGTGGCGAACGAAATCCAGCGCTCCACGTCGGGCATTCTCCATTCGGCGGAACGCATGCGTCTCGGCGCCGAGCAGCAGGCAGCCCAGCTGCAGAAGGCCTCGGATTCGGTGAACGAAATGTCCGTCATGACGCAGCGCATGTCGGAAAACGCCGAAGCCGCGACGAAGACCTCGCACACGGCCACTCAGGCGGCCGTCAAGGGCGGCGCTTCGGTGGCGGAAACGATCAAGGGCATGCAGCGCATCCGCGCAACCGTGCAGTCCACCGGGAAAAAGATCAAAGGCCTCGGTGAACGCTCGCTGGAAATCGGCGCCATCATCGAGGTGATCAACGAAATCGCGACCCAGACGAACCTGCTGGCATTGAACGCCGCAATCGAAGCCGCCCGCGCCGGCGAGCAGGGCAAGGGTTTTGCCGTGGTCGCCGACGAAGTGCGGAAACTGGCCGAACGCGCCGCCCGGGCGACGAAGGACATTACGGGCCTCATCAAGGGCATTCAGGTGGAGACGAGTGAAGCCGTGACCGTCATGGAAGAGGGCACGCGCGAGGTGGAAGAAGGCACCAAACTGGCCGACCAGGCCGGCGCAGCACTCCGTGAAATCGAACAGATTGTGAAGCAGACCGCAACGCTCATGACGGACATCACCAAAGCGGCGGGCGACCAGGTGAAGACGACCGAAAGCGTCGCTAACTCCATGGACAGCATTTTGCAACTCACGCAGGATACCTCGCACGGCGTGCAGGACACCGTGGCTACCATCAGCGGCCTGGCCGACCTGACCACGAAGCTGAACGACGCCATCGGCAGATTCAAGCTCGGCAAAGAGATGCACGTGCAGCCCGGCACGGGCGGATTGCCGGTCCTTGAGGGGTTCCCGCCAATGGCGGACAACGTGACAACGAGCGACGAGGAAATCAAGCTCGGATTTATTGAATAAACGACCGTATGGCGGCGCCCTTCGACAAGTCAGGCATTATCGAGTTTTTTCTTATTGAGGCTGGTGAGCACATCCAGAACCTCAACAAGGGGTTGCTGTCCCTTGAGAAAGACCCCACCGACACCGCCATGATCGACGAGCTGTTCCGGGCCGCGCATACACTCAAAGGCTCAGCCGCCATGATGGGGTACCCGGGCATCAGCGATGTGGCGCACAAGGCCGAGGATATGCTCAGCCAGTTCCGCGCGGGCACGCTTCCCATTCAGCGAAATACCCTGAACTTCCTGTTCGACAGCGTGGATGCCGCCAAACTCATGGTCGACAGCATCGCTTCGGGAAAGCCCGAGGACCGACTCGTCGTCGACAGTATATCCCAATCGTATAAAGACGTGATCGACGGGACAAAGGCCGCGGGGCGGGCTCCCGCGACGTCCGCGGCGCCGGCAGCGACAAAGAGCGCCCCCTCTCCGGCAGCATCGGCGCCCGCCGCGGCCAAACCGGCCCCGGTTCCGCCGCCGGCCGCGCCCAAGACTGAAAAACCCTTCCCTCCGCCGACCGCCAAGCCCGCTGTTGCGGCGCCGGCGTCTCCGCCGAAACCGGCGGCTCCGCCCCGGCCGAAGGACGATCTCGATCTCGCCTGGGAAAAGACGTTCGGAGGAGCGCCGGAAGAAGAATTCCTTGTCGAACCTCTGCCTGAAGAAACACCCGCTCCCCTGACAAGCAAGGCGGCTCCTGGACCGAAGCCGGCAATTCCCCCTCTAGCGGCACAGAAGGGGCCTTCGACGACGAACGAGCCGGACAAAAAAGCTGCGCCGGCAATGCCGAAGCAGGATGCTCTTGTACCGGCGGCGTTGAAAACGACCGAGGAGCGCCCGCGTCCCGCGGCGCCCAAGGCGCCGTTCGCGCCGACGCCTGAACCTCCGGCCGCTGCTCCGGCGGAAGCTCCGCTCCGGGAGGAGCTCGAAGAAGCGAAAAAGAGCGGGCTTTTGGAAAAACGCGGCATAGGGCGGCGCGTAAGCGACACGGTTGACGTCGAAAAGCAGTATATACGCGTTCATATTGAGCGGCTTGATAACCTGATGAACCTCGTCGGCGAGATGGTCGTGAACAGAAACCGGCTGGCTCGCCAGGTGAACTTCATCAAAACACTCCGGGAAGAGCTGGCGTTCAGCCAGAACCGGCTTTTGCACGAGATCAAAAAATTCGAGGAGAAATACGAATACACGCTGAACTACGGACTGCCCGGAGCGCAGCAGGTCGTGGAGCAGGGCGGCGATTTCATGGAGCTTGAGTTCGACCGCTACGACGATTTCTACCTCCTGTCCCGCAAACTGACGGAAATCACGAACGATACGACCGAGATCATGAGCGAGCTCTCCGGGTTCTTCGATTCGTTCGAACTCGACACCGCCCGAATCTCGACGATCACCACCAATCTCCAGGACGAAATCACCATGGCGCGCATGGTGGAAATGGACCGGCTTTACCAGATGTTCCAGCGGCCGGTGCGCGACCTGTCCCTTGAAGAAAACAAACAAATCAACCTGGTCGTCTCGGGCGGAGAGACCAAAATCGACAAGACGGTCTTCGAAATCATCTCCGATCCTCTCATGCACATGATCCGGAACGCAATCTCGCACGGCATCGAACGCGTGGAAGAGCGCAAGCAGCTCGGCAAGGAGCCGACCGGATCGCTCATCCTGAACGCCCGCCATGAGGGAAACAGCATTATCCTCGAGATCGAGGACGACGGCAGGGGCATGGACCCCGCCGTTCTCCGGAAGACCGCAGTCGATAAGGGCTTCATGAGCCCTGCCGAGGCCAAGAGCCTGAGCGATCTTGAAGCGTTAAACCTGATTTTTCGGCCCGGCTTTTCAACGGCAAAGTCCGTCGGAAAGGTCTCGGGCAGGGGCGTGGGCATGGACGTGGTTTCCACGCATTTGGCGAAGATCAACGGCAGGATCGAGATCAAGACCGAAAAAGGCGTGGGCACCAAATTCATCATCAGGCTCCCGCTTACGCTCGCCATTGCCCAGGCGCTTATCGTGAAGTTCAAGGACCAGGAACTTGCGGTGCCGATGAACCTCGTGGAGGAGACGACGCGGTTCTCTTTCAAGGATACCCAGCGGGCAGCCGGCGAGGAGATGGTGAACCTTCGCGGCGTACTCATCAGGCTGATCAAGCTCAATGAGACGCTCGGCGTGGGCAAGTTTCCGAAAAAAGAGGACAGTTTTCGCCATCCCACGCTGATTCTCGCCATGGCGGAAAAGAAGCTCGCCCTCATGGTAGAGGAGATCGTCGGCAGGGAGGAGATCGTGGTGAAGTCCCTGGGCGATTACCTCCAGGGCGTCAAGATGTTTTCGGGAGCCACGATCTCGGGTGACGGCAATGTGCGGCTCATTCTGAACGCGACCTCGCTGTTCGGCGAGGAGGTCGTCGGCGCGGCGAAGGCGACTTTCTCGGCCGCCAAGGAAGCGGCGATACCCGAGGCGGCGCGCAGGAAGCCCCGAGTCCTCGTGGTGGACGATTCCATCAGCATCAGAAAATACGTACAGCGTTTCCTCGACCGCACGGGCTATGAAGTCGAAGTGGCGCCCGACGGCATGGAGGCGCTCAATATCATGGGCAGGATCAAGTTCGACGCGGTCATCACGGACCTGGAAATGCCGATTATGCACGGGTACGATCTCATCGCGGAAATGAAACGGACCCCGGCGCTCGCGCATACCCCCGTCATCGTTCTGACGTCCCGGGCGGGCGAGAAACACCGGCAGAAAGCCATCGAGATGGGGGCCCAAGACTACCTCGTCAAACCCTTCGAGGAACAGGAAATGCTTGACGCGCTCAAGCGACTTCTGAGCGGTGCGGCTCTCGCACATCGGGCCTAATCTCAAGACTATTATGGACTCAAGCACTCGATTTCTGCTATTATCACTCGAAGGAGAAAGCTTTGCCATTCCGATCACCCGGCTGATGGAGATCGCGGTGTCGCGTGATATTCAAAAGGATCCGAAACTTTCCGAGGTGTTCGAAGGAAAAGTGGAGTATCGGGGCAAGTGGATACCGGTGCTGAATATCAAGAAAATCCTTAAATTTTCCGGCCGGTCCGGGGCGGCCCTTCTCATCGTCCGGGGAGCGAAAGGCATGCTGGGGATCCTCGTCGACGCCGTCATAGAGATTATCGACGCGGAGCGGGGGCCGATGCCCATGCCGAAAGGCGTCCTCAACCCGACGCTCAACTATTACAGCGGAATCATTCGGCACAAGGACGGACTGGTGCTGCTCTTGAACGAAGACGGGTTGCTGCCATGACGAGCAGCTATCTGCTGTTTCTTCTGTCCGAGCGGCTTTTCGGCGTAAAGCTCGTCGGCGCGATAGAAATTCTGCCGTGGCGGACGTCGCGCCGGGTGCCGCTGTCCTTCTCCTACGTGGAAGGAGTGCTCGACTACCGCGGCGTGGTCTATCCGGTCTACAACCTGGCGCGGCGTCTCGGCATCGTGAGGCCCGATCCGATCGGATTTACGGCAACGCAAGCCGCTTCCGCTGCGCAGGGGCAAAGCATCATTCTCCTCGAGGAAAACAAAGCGCCGTTCGGCATTGTGGTGGACAGCGTGGTGCGTATGACGAAGCTCGAAGAGCCCGCCGAGGCCCGGGAAAAAGCCCGGGGAATCGATCCGAAGTATATCAAGGGATTCGTTACTGAAGAGGACCAGGAAATTCTGATCCTCGATTTCGAAAGGTTGCTCCATGCCGGTTAAGATTTTATTAGCGGACAAGAGTATCACCATCCAAAAAGTGGTGGAGATGCTTTTCTCGGGAAAAGACTACGAGGTCCAGTGCGTCAGCGACGGCGAAACGGCCCTGAACGAGGCGGAACGCGCCGCGCCCGACGTCATCCTGGCGGACATCGATTTGCCGCGCCTCGATGGGTACGGTTTCGCCGCGCGCATCAAACAGATGCCGGCGCTCGCCAAAACTCCCGTGATTCTCATGATGAGCAGGGACGACGTGTTCGATGCGAATAAAGCGAACCAGTCGTCGATCGTCGACCATATCGCGAAGCCCTTCGAATCTCAGGACCTGATAGGCAAGGTGAAGAAAGCCATCAGCGGCGCCGCTCCACCCGCTCCGACTCCCGTTCGCCCGACTGCGGCCGCACCTGCGGTCCCGGCGGCGGCTCCGCCAAAGCCAAAGCAGGCGCCGCCGGCTGATATTTTCGACATTATCCAGGAAGCGCCTTCCCAAAAAGAGCTGAGAAGACCAGCCGCGCCGCCGGCCGAGGAAGAAAGCGTGTACGAGGTGGAGCCCGTGGTCGAGGTTGAAGAGCCGCTTTCCCGGGAAATGGATCGAGTCCTGCCTACCGGCAAAAAGGCCGTGGAGGAGATGCGGGCGGGCCTTGGCCTGGGTGAAAGAAGCAGGAAGGCCGAGCCGGATATTGTAAGCTTTGAATCGCTCGATATGGCGACGTCCGCGGCCGAGGAATACCGCCCAAAAAAGACGGAGCCGCAACGCGAACCCGCTCCCCCGGCGCGGGAGATGTATGAGCCCCGCGAATACGTTCCGCCGCCCGATCCGGATAACCTTGATGAGCCTCAACCGATCGCTGTCTCTGAAGAGCGTCTTCGCAGTATGGTCGAGGAAACCGTCTCCAGGCTGACACAGGAGTACTTTAAAAAAATGCCGGCCGGCCGGCAGCCGCAACGTGCCGGGTCTGAGCTGCGAGGGAGCGTCGAGGAATCGGCTTCGGAGGTCGTGCGCGAACTTGCGCGCGAGGTAATCGAAAAAGTAGCTTGGGAAGTAATCCCCGCGCTTGCTGAAGCGCTGATCAAGGCGGAGATCGAACGGATGAAGACGGAGACATAATCAAGCTCGAAGCGCAGCATACAGCGGTCAGAGTTCACGCAGGAGGGGACGAGTTCCCCTCTTTTTATTCTTGTTGAGATCGATATGAAGGAGAATGCCTGGGATGCCGTCACGAGAGCTGTCAAAGGCCTATGAGCCGAAATCGGTGGAAGAGCGGTGGTACGCTTTCTGGCTGGAAAAAAAGTATTTTCACGCTGATGAGAGCGCTGCAGGCGGGCCTTTTTCGATCGTGATCCCTCCGCCGAACGTGACGGGCTCGCTGCACATCGGCCACGCGCTTAATTCCACCCTCCAGGACATTCTTGTCCGGTGGATGCGCATGTCCGGCAGGAACGCGCTCTGGGTCCCCGGCACGGACCACGCGGGCATTGCCACGCAGAACGTGGTCGAGCGCCAGCTTGCAAAGGAGCATATCGACCGCCACGTCCTCGGCCGTGAGAAGTTCGTCGAGAAGGTCTGGGAGTGGCGGAAGGAATACGGCGGCAGGATCATAAACCAGCTCAAGCGCATGGGCGCGTCCTGCGACTGGGACCGGGAGCGCTTCACCATGGACGAAGGGCTGTCCCGGTCCGTGCGCG
>JBGPHF010000001.1:0-29692 GCA_041484215.1 Nitrospirota bacterium | reverse complement strand
TGAAAACCGATTTTCATAATAAGTTCCTATGTTGCTATGGCCTTTTTGAGGTTTTTGATCATGTCGGAAGCTGTTTCATCGATCAACGAGAAAATAGCCTTCTGAATTTTGTTTTGAGGATCAGCCAGATTAATGTTGTCCTCTTTTATGGCGTCCTCCCCGGAGCC
Organism: Nitrospirota bacterium; assembly: GCA_041484215.1. Taxonomy (GTDB): domain Bacteria; phylum Nitrospirota; class UBA9217; order UBA9217; family UBA9217; genus JBGPHF01. The sequence goes on along the minus strand of JBGPHF010000001.1, from coordinate 29,525 downwards.
GATATACAGGGGGAGCATATCCCTGGTTTTCGCACTCCTGAGGGACGGCGAACCCATATCAACAATGAGCTCGCCCCGCTTATCCACGATCACGATGGTCTGCGCCATATGAATGGCGCCATCGGTCCGATTGTTCTTTACATGGAACTTACCGGTATTTTGATGGCTGATGCTCGCCGCAACATCGACGAAAGCTACCGCATCGACGTTCAGAACGCGGCACAGCTTCCCGGCGCGTTTCAGCAAGGTAGCGGGGATTATGGCGAGGGGGCTGCTATCGCCGCGATTCGGAATCAGTCCGGAGCGGGGAACGACCGGCAACCCCTTCGCGCCGATAAAGCCGCGTTTCCATTGCGACAGTTCCGACGCTACCACCTCTTTTGCCCTCTTCCGTTCTTCGGGAGACGGGAACCGGGCCGCTATCTCTTCGTTGGGAACCTTACTGATGGACAGGACCGAGGGAAACCCTTTGTACTCGGCCGGGTCCACCACCGTCCAGTTCCGCACCGATTTGAGATTCGTCTGAATTCGGGCAAAGGCCCGTTGCACGCAGGCTTGGAGCGCTGCCCTGTTTTTGTCCACGGTAGTGTCCGCTATGCGGGGCATGACGACGCTGACTATTGCGATCCTGCGCGTCCCGGCTAAACGGTCTTTCTTCACCATTCCCGTGACCAAGCATGCCGTGAGCACGGCTGGGACGAACGCTGCAATGGTGAGCATGCAGATGATCTTCTTCATCTCGAGTTCCCCTTTTCCCGAAGCGATCTTGGTGGAGCCCCCTCCGGAAGTCCGCCTCTAAAAAAACAATCGTTTCAACCTCCCGCCGCGAAAGGTCCCTTTCTCCTTCTTGAATCCGACGTCGGTCTCCGGCCTCAGGCGCTAACCTCCGGGCAGAAAATCAATCGGGTACAGAATCGTCGTCTTGGAAACCTTCTCCTTCGGTCCGAAGTTGAACTTCTTGACGCGCTCCACGATCTGCTCCACCAGCGTCGGCGAGGCAAGCTCGCTCGACTGCACCGTACATGCGGAGACCTCGCCGCCCGATTCGATGGTAATGCGCAGTATGATCTTGCCGCGCAGGGTCGGGTTCTTGCGCAGTTCGGTATTGTAGATCCGGTAGAGCGTCGCCTTGTATTTATCGAAGACGATCTGAATTTCTTCGTCGGTTCGGGACGGCCCGGGTCCGGAACTGAGCGGTCTCGCCCCCTCCGTCAGTCCCGCAACCGCACTTTGTACCCTTGTAAAACCGACACCGCCGATGCCGCTGCCGCTGCCCCCGACATTGCGGCTGACCGCGGCATTGGCAACACTGCCGCCGGAGCCGCCCGCTGACTGCATGGCGATGAGCGACCGGCTGGACCGGGCCTGGCCTGTCGCCGACTGGTTATTCAGACGCGCCTCGGAGCCGAGCTGCGCAGCGGGAGTTTCGGCCATGAGATCCTTAAAAGCCTCCTTGAAGGCCAGGACCCCCGAGCTCTCTGCTTTTTGACGCGCGGCCTCTTTTTCTACGGTGGTTGGTTTGGGCCGGTCTTCCTTCGCTTTCTCCGGCTTCTTTTCCTGATCGGGTTTTTCTTCTTTCGGGCGTGGCGGCTCAGGCTTGGGCGGCTCCTTTTTCAGCATGGAGACCAGCCGTTCCGGGACCACGGCCACGGCCGGGCGTGTCGACGGCGGCAATTTCCAAAGGAGTATAACAAGGCTGAAAAGGAAACACACCAACAAAGCGGTACGCAGCGCCTTGCGGAAGCGTTGTTCGCTCTCAGCCCGTATGGTCAATTGATACGGATAGGACGAAATCTCCCGTTCTACGGCATACTCTTCCTGGCGCCGTTCTTCACAGGCGTACACATCGCGTACTTCTTCGTTGAATAAGTCCAGTTCATCCAGGCATCCGTTGATCTGCCTCCGCAGGGATGCCTGTTTTTGCAGGACCTTGCTTATTTCTCCCTCAAATTGGGCAACCCGGCTCCTCACCCGCTCCAGGTGTCCGGGGGCATTTTGGACATCTTCCCAAAAGAGTTCACCCGCTTTCAGTTTGCCCAGCTTGTCGAGCGCGTTGTAGACGTCCCGCAAGGCATCGAACCGCTGCCTGTCGGCGGAAAAGGTTTCCAACTCCGCGTCTACGGCGCGCAACTCGCCTTCCAGCACACCCTGTTTTTTCCGGGTTTGCTCGATCTGCGCGCTCAGTTGCGCCAATTCCTCATCTAATATCGATGTATTCGAGCATTTCGCCACTATTTTTTTGCCTCCTTCTGGATAACGGCGAGGGAAATCTTTCCGTATCCGGAAGCCGTGCAGGTCGACATTATTTTTTTAAGCGCTTTGAACGGAATCGTTTTATCGGCAAGGAGAGTGATTTCCTTGCCTTCGGCAAACGTCTTGGTGCCTGTCTCGATAATATTGCGTTCAATCTGTTCCAGTCGCGACCGTACTTCATACACGATCCCGCTGCTGTCGTCGAACAGTGTGGAGGTGTTGACCACGGGTTCGCCCTGAACCATTACTACGTCGGGGGTGACCACGATCGTCACGGTCTCCCGTGGGTGTGTCTCGACAACGGAAGCGGGCAGCGTGATCTGCGCATCCGGCAGAGTAGTGTTGAACGAGTGATACAGCAGAAAGAACACCAGAACGCAAAGAACATCCATCATCGGTATCAAGTTTATGCCGAGACCTTTGACGTTACTTTTCCTGTTGGTGCGCTCCATCCGCTTCATACGTCTGCTGTCTCTCATGGCGCGTCTCCCAGCGATATTTTGGGAAAGAGAACTATTTTGGTGATCTCTTTGCTCCCTTCCGTCCGCACGTCGGCCTCACGAACTGCGTCCATGATCTCGATCAGATAGTCGTACTTGATATCCGGCTCCATCAAAACCGTCGCGTCTTCCTTATCCGGATATTGGGACTTCAGGCGGACGAGCATTTTGGACAGCAGCTCAAGATCGTAGTCATCGCCTTTTTTCGGGATCGCGGCCTCCACGGACCTCCCGTTGCCGATCTGCAGCCCCGTCTTGCGAACGATCACCTCGATGGCGAAATTCGCTTGACCGGCCGTTCCGCTGGCATTGGTCGGGACGCTCAATTCCTGGATCGTAATACTCATAAAAACGGCGGTAATGAGCAAAAAGACCACCAGAACGGTAAGGATATCCATCATCGGTGTCAGGTTCAACACTTCCATGATATCCGTAGCGACCTCTTCTTGTTTTCTTCTGTTACGAAATCGTCTCGACATGGGTAGCTCCTGTCAAATTGGCTTTTGGCAAACTTGCAGTGTCAAACTGGCGCTTGGTAAACGTTGACATATAATTGAGCGCCTTTACCGATGCCATCTCCAGGCTGTTCACGATCTGGCCCGTGGTTGTTGTCAGACGGGCATGGAACAGGAGAAGCGGGATGGCGGTCATCAGACCGAAGGCAGTGCAGCTCATGGCCTCCGAAATGCTGGCCGCGAGCAGAGCGGCCTTCTCGGCGGGGCTCGCGGTGGCAACCGCGGCAAAGGCCTGGATAAGACCCATGATGGTGCCGAGCAGTCCGAACAGGGTGGCGATATTCGACAGCAGCGCCAGGTACGGTGTGCGCTTTTCCAATTGCGGGATGATTTCCATCATGCTCTCTTCCATGGCGATTTCTATATCGTCCCGCCGCTTGACCGCCCCCTGGCGCGCCAGTCCCATCCCCAGCATTTGCGCCATACTGGACTTGTCATTGTTGACTATTTCCCGGGCCTTATCGAAATCTCCCTTTTCCAGCTCCGGATACAGCAAGTCCCATACTTTTTGGTTTGTGTCCGCGGTCCGTTTCAATTGGACCCAGCGTTCAAACGCGATGGCCAGCCCGATCGCAAGCGTGAAGAGAATGGGGAACATGTACAACCCACCTGCCTGAAAAAACCTCAGCATTCCGTGTAACATCTTTTTTCCTCCTTTTTTTTAACGAGACGACAAAGTTATTTTTTGGTGCTGACCTCGAAAAAATTCAATTGCCGCATAAACACATCCCGGTCCACGGGCACGGCGCTTTCCGTCGACATCCTGCTGAAACCTGTCTCCACGCCGAGTTCAGAACTTTTCCAGGGCACGATATACAAGGCTTTCGGGGCTTCATCGTTACCGACGATTGACATGCCCGAAAGTTCTTTGGCCGCCGGTTCCTTGGTCGAAGTTTCCTTGGTCGTCGATTTTCTGGTCGTCGATTTTTTGGTTTCGGCCGTGGCCGTGCCGGCCAGTGCCAGAAGCAAACACAACCCAAGCAATACTTTTCGATGCATATTCCTTCCTTCCTTTCACCTAACGCCCGAGCCGCACACGCAACTCGGCGATCCAGGTTTTGACCTGCATGTCCGCCGGCATCCCCTCGCTATATATCTCGAATTGTTTGAGCGCGCATTCCGGGTCATTGAGATACAGATCACAGAGGATGCCGAGATTTCTATGGATCGGAAGATAATCGGGAAAACTCGCGAGCGCCTTCTCATAGATTTCCCGGGCCTCCTTAAAGCGGCCTCCCTTGCGAAGCAGCAACCCATACTCATTACTGGCCACCGGATGATTCGGAACCAGTTCCAGCGCTGTTTTGAGGTGCTGCTCGGCAGGCTCCGGCTTTCCGGTCCGCATATACGCCTTTGCAATATCTATATACGGCGCCGTGACCCGCGGGGAACGCTCGATCACCTTTGCCAGAAGTTCGATGGCCTTGTCATTTTTTCCGTCGTTCATCATGGCGACGGCGCGCTCGAATTCGCCGCGCGTCTCACCGTCCACGCTCGCGCTTTCCCGGATGACAAAACCTTGTCGCCCGTTCCCGGGTCGCGACACGGATAAGCCCGGCGCTGTAACGGGCTGCGGCGTGACCTTGCCGTCGGTTGCGCATGCGGAAAAAACCTCGAGCACAATCATCAGGGCCAACCACCCGGCCCGCCTTCGGACTTTCGACCGCCATACCAGCCCTGCATTCCTGACCTGCATCGCCCGGCTCCCTCTCTCGTGTACCTAACCCTATTTTACCACCGCATCAGGCGGGGCATCTTTATCGCCGCTGTCGCCCGCTGCCGGCGCCGCTTCTTCGGCCCCTACCGGTTTCGCATCCTGCTTCGTTTCTCCGGTCCGCGCCGCCCCCTCGGGCGCCCGTGGCGCGGGCGGCTCCCGACGTTCGATGGCGAACTTGTAACTATCCAACGAAGCGATGACGGGACTCTCCTCCTCCGGTTTATCGTAACGCGCGGGCATGAACTTGGCCAGTTCCTGCAAACTCTTGTCGACCCACTCGTTGTAAACACCCAGGGAGATCAGCTCGAGATTCTTCTTATGCATCGAAATGGCCTTTTCTTCGAAGGGATACGCCTGGTCCTCGATGGCAAGTTCGTACTCTTCCCGTTCCAATGCGCTCAGTCCCGCGGGGCGTTCGGATTCCTTCAGGTCCTTGCTGAAGTGAGCATAGATCTCGGCCAGATAAAAGGTCGCCGCAGCGGTGACCTCGCCGACTTCATAGTCGATGAGTTGGTTAAACTGCTCGGTCGCAATCTTCATCAAGTCCTTTTTTTTGTCCAGGTTGGCCTTGAACGGCTCGACCAGCTTGACCCCGGCGAATTTGTCGAAGCTCAACTCGGCCAAGACCAACGCGGCCGTGCCGGCAAGATAGCGGGTCCGCGGCGTACGCTCGCCTCCTGCGTACGCATCAATGATCACGATCTCCTTGAGTTCCCCGAGATAGTTATCCCGACCTTTTTTCTTCAGCGCTTCCGCGATTTTGCTGCGCGTTTCCAGGTTGGGTTCCACCGGGTGCGGGAAATACCCCACGTAGCGACGGTAAGCCTCGATCGCGCGGTCGATGCTGCTCACCTGTTCATAGAGATCCGCCGCAATCAGCAGGGCCTCCCGCCGTACTTCATCATCCCGGGATTCCCGTTCTATGCGTTCATACTCATTTGCTGCCTGCGCCAGCTGGCCATCCTCTTTATAGACGTAAGCGACCTTCTTGGTCACCTCGGGCTGCAACTCATGACCGGGGAATTTGTCGCGGAACCCGGCCAGCACGGCGGCCGCCTTTTTCCAGTCCTTGAGCTGGATCAGGGCGGCGGCGGCGTCGTATTCGGCGTTCGGCCTTATTTTGGAGTCCGGCGCGAGGACCCCTACGCGAAGAAAATGGTCGGCCGCCACTCGGTAATCCGTACGGGCGTTCGCCTCTTCACCCTGCTTATAAATCGAGACCGCGAGGTTGTCCACCAGGGCGCTGCGTTCCTTGTCGCCTTCGGGGACCAAGCCCAGGAGCTTTACGTACGCGGCTTCGGCCTCGCTGTAGCGATGGAGTTCGAAGGTGGAATGGGCGATGACATCCCAGGCCCCTCGCTTGACGGACTTATCGGCGCCGGGGAAAACCTTGTCGAGTTTTTGCGCGGTAGCCAGCGCCTGTTCATAATCCCGCATGCCGTACAGATCATCCGCGGCAGCCCCCAGAACGATCGCTGCCTTCTCATGCTCCGGATAGGTGTCGGCGAACTTCAGCGAGCTGCGTACGACCTCCCGCTTCACCGTATCTTTCGCCTCGGCTCCAACTCCCGTCAGCTGTTGGCGATAAGCGTAAACTGCCGCGTAGCCGGCCTGCGAGGACTTTTCGTGGCGCGGATATTCATAGGCGGTCTTCTCATATTCCGCCGCCGCCAGATCGAAGGAGCCGTTTTCCATAAACAGGTCCGCTAACAAATAATTAATGGCCGGCGACTCGGAATCCATCGGAAAGGAAGTGAGAAATTCCCGATACCAACGCCGCGCTTCCACGAAGTTCGTCGCTTTTTCCTTGATCTGCTGCGGGCTCTGGTAAAGCGCGTGATAATGCTTGGCCAGATCCGTGAGGTTCGTTTTGAGCCAGGCCAGAACTTCCGGACGGCTGCCCGGTTCGAAATGCCGCCAGTATTCGGCTTGGAGTCCGTACTTTTCGGCAAATTGCTTTTTCGCGTCAATGACCAGGCTGGGGAACCCCCCGGCCAGATGGATCTCGATCACCCGCATGGCGAATTGCGGCGAAACTTTTTGTAACGGGTTGCGGCTGACAAAGGCGTTGTAGGCCGCGGCGGCGTCGGCGTAACGGCGTTTTTCGAAGTAGAATTCGCCGAGGTTGCTGTAGACGCTGTCCTCGTAACCGCGCTTGCCGTGGCGGGTGAAGTACTCGACCACGGAGTTGGCGCCGCCGAGGTTTGAAAAGCTCAGACTGATGACGCGGAAGGTGTCGTCCATGCGTTTGCGTTCCGCCTCATCCGCGGTCTGAGCAAAGTCGTAGCCCGCCGACACCTTGTTATCCAGCAGGGCAATGAATCGGTCCACAGCCTCGTCATAGAGCTCCTGCTTGTAAAAGGTCCAGCCCAGCTTGTACAGGGCGAGCTGATAATAGGAGGAAGTGACGCCCATGGTCACGATGCTGCCGTAGGCTTCCTCGGCATCCAGGTAATGCCTGCGGGTGAAGAAGTATTCGGCCCGCCGGAACTGCACTTCATCCATATAACGTGAGTGCGGATACTCCAGCACCATCCGGTTCATGACCTGCATGGCCTCCTCGATCTCGCCCAGCTCTTCGTAAGCACGGGACAGCTGATACAGCACCTGGTCGTTGTGCTCGTACGCCGGATAATCGTGTAACAGTTTTTTGTAGAGTTCGACGGCCTCGCGCGCTCCTGCCCGTTCCAAATCCTCGGCGCCTGGTAAGGTTACTCCCTCCGTCGGCGTGCGTGTGACCCGTCCGCCGATGGTCGTTCGTTTCTCGAAATCAGCAGCGGACTCCGCGCGGGACGACGTCGGTGCGGACGCCAGGGTGGACGGCGCCGAAGAGGGCTTTGCCGCAGCCGCTATTTTCGACGCTGCCTGGCCCGACGGCTTGCCTCCGCCGGTGATTTGACCGTATTCCCTCTCTATCTTCAGGTCCGCCAGGCGGCGGATGGCCTCCGGCTTCAGGGCGGAGTCCGTCGTTTCTTCCAGAAAGCGCTGGTAACCCTCCATGGCTTGCTCAAGCCCGCCTTCGATCTTCTCTTCCTTGATCTCCATGTGCCTGGCATGCAACTTAGCAATCGTATCCTTGCCGCCGACCGACTGACAGGCGAAGAGGAGGAGCGGCAGCGTGAGCAATCCCCAGAGAAGATAACGCGTTGTCCTCATTGGTCGGCCCCCTTCCGGAGTTGGGCCTTGATGGCGCGATCGTAACTGTCCGCCATGGCGAAGCGCGCCTTGGTCCGGAACTCTTCGAGCCGATCGCGCCGTTTGGTGAGTTCATTCTGTGCCATGGCTTCGAGCATATGACCCTGACGGGCCATCAATTCGTCCACTTTTTCCCGGGCTGCCGTGATCCGGGTCTGCTGGGTGCGGATCACCTTGTCGTAGCCCTGGTAGCTTTGCGTGGCCGCCTGGCGCGTACGTACAAAAGAGGTGTACTGCTTGCGCAGCGCGTCAATGACGTGATTCAGGTCCCGAAGATCTTTGTGCGCCTCCGTAAGGCGTTGGTCATATTCCGTATATATCTTCCAGTCCAGCACTCCCCGCAGACGTCTGACGCGGCTTTTCATGTCGTCGCGTGCAGCCGCGCCGCCCCGCGTAGTCAGGGCCTTCTCCAGCCGCGCAATGCGCTCCCCGACAATCCGCTCCTGCGCGGTCACCAGGTAGTCCGGCCTCGGCGCCACCAGCATGGCCTGCAGCCGTTGCTCGATCCGGCTTCGCTGCTCCAATCGAAACCGCATCTGCGAATCCAGCCGCCTGAATTCCCGGTCGATCGCGGGCAAGAGCGGCTGGTAATACGTCCGGCGCTGCGCGATGATATCCTCGAAGGCGGCCAGGTCTTCCGACCAGACATCAAATTTTTTGCGCAGCTCTTCGAGGTCGAGATAGTTTTTCAGCGATTCCTGGAAATCATGGGAGGCCATCAGGTCGAGCAGGTAGAATGTCTCGGGCGTTTCCGGCAGCTCGCGCAGTTTGACGACCCAGTTGGGGTCCTGTTTCAGCTCTTCCCGCACCAGGGCCTTCAAGAATTTGCCTTCGCGGATACTGGTGATCGAAGCGCCGAGCTTATCAAGCTCCTTGCTGAACGCCTCCAATGCCCTGCCGTACTTCAGCGCCGCCTGGCTGTATACGCCGAGTTTCTCGTAGGCATAGGGGACGGCAAGCAGGCCTTCCTGCACCGCCGGATCAGTGACTTCGCGCTCGGCCAGGATGCTCCATGGCACCAGGGCATTTTCGAACTGTTCCCGGGAGGCGTCGGCCCAACCCGAACCAAGCAGAGCGCGGTTGGAAAACGGGCCGTTCAGGCGCACCCGGTCGAGGACCTCCTTGGCTCCCTCGAAATTCTTTTCACTCATCAGCCTGTCGCCGAGGACGAGGTTCGATTTATCCTTGATCGCCAGCGTTGCTGGATTATCGCTCTCGATCCGGCCCGTCCGGTCGATCGAGAGGAGCCCTTCCCGCACCTTCCCGCTCTTGAGCAGCGCGATCCCGAGGTTGTACGTGGTAAAACCTTCCAGGCCCTTCGCGCCTTGGAGCTCCGCAAGGATGCGGGCCGCATCATCGAAGCGGCCGTTGGCCATATAAATTTGCGCCCGCAGGAAAGCCAGATCATCGCGAATGTTGTCGGGAACGGAGCCTTTGATGCGCTCCACGGCCTGCAAGGCGTTCTGCGGCTGGTCTTTCTGGAAGTAGATCCGGGCCAGACGGAAAATGGCCTCATTGCGCACCGGCTCCTCGACATTGCCCTCGATCACCGCCTTGATGGCGCGCCCGGCGCGCTGGTGCATCCGGTATGCCAATTCGAAATCACCCACGTCGAACTCTGCCTGGTTGATATAGTAATGAAGGGTGTCGCGTTCGGGCTCATCGATCCCATGGTGCTGCGCAAGCTCAGTGTCGAGCCTGGCGATGGCATCGAACCAGTCCCCTTGAAATGCGTGATACAGGGCCTCTCCGAAATAAAGGTCCTTCAGTTCTTTCGGAGCGGACGGGGCCACGCGCGCCGGTGCTGAGAATATCAGAATTGTCAATAGAACAAATAACCTGTTCATGGTCTCCCCGTCATTTAAGGGTAATGCTTTGTGCGGCCAGTGATATTTCCACGATCTTGGGGCTCACATCCTTAGTGATCTTGAAGCTCTCCGATTTTTTGAAATCGGCGGTTCCCCCGGTTTTCCCCGCGACAAAGACCTGGAGCTCATGCTCGCCGGATTTGATATTGCCGACATAGATGCGCTGCACCCCGCCCTTCTGCAAGGCTTCGAGTTCCTTGAAGGAGTACAGGTGATGGGCAACCGGCTTGCCGTCCAACCGGATCTCGACCGAGTCGAGACGGAAGGTTTCTCCCCGGACCAGTGATACGAAGACCGCGACCTGCGTATTGGACGGATACAGCAGCTTCTCTTCAAGCTGATTCAGTTCCGCCGCAATGCCCAGAGCATCGGTCTTGATTTCCTGGACCTGTTCATCCAAGCCCTTGATCTGTTCCTTGGATACTTCCTCGGCATAAGCAGGGAAGCTCAGCATCAGCATCGGCATCGCAATGGAAAGAATGAACCCTTTTAAAATGGTGAACATGGCTGCCTCCTGTTACGCATTTATATTTCCCCAATCACATTGATGAACACCCCCTGGTGTTTGTACCCGAGGTCGGTCAGATCGTCCGAGAATTTGCTGAAGTTGTACCCGACCCCCAGCTTGATGTAATTGCCCAGATGCCGGTAAATGCCCACCAATACCCCGCTGAGCCGGTCCTGGGCATCGGGCAGGTCGAGCAAGCGGCCCTCGATCAGGGCGTCCCAGCTGTGGACGAAGTGCCAGTCGGCACGCGCGATATACAGGGACGCACGGCTTTCGAAGAACTGGGGATTGACCCGGTCCATGCTCACCTGTCCCAGGCGATAGGCGTATTTGCCGCCGATGCTCCAACGCTGCGTGAGATCATACATCATATCCAACGAGAAGATTTTGCTCTTCTGAATGAAATCCGCGGCCGTATTCGTGACGGTATTAGCGGCCGTATTGGCGACCGTATCGGTGACCTGGCCCGCTGTCGGGAGATTGTAAAAATACGTAATTTTGAACAAGGTGTTGAGCCGATCGTTCGTCACGGGCCGATAGCCATACCCCAGGACGGCTTCCGTGTAATCCCCGTCGAAGAAAGTGCCGAGGGAGCTCTTGCTCTCGGCGTGATTCAGTTTGCCGAGGAGCCGCGACGAGGGATTCATCTGGTATTTGAAATTGTTCTTGATCAACCAGCTGTCCCGATCGGATACGTTCAAGGTTGCGGGGTCTTCGGTCTTATCCTCGCGATATTCGAACGCGGTGTTCCAGGTGAAATCACCAACCTTGTAGCCGACCCGTACGCCGCCCGCCTTGCGCTCGAGGCTGGCGTCGGTGATGGGGTCTCGCAGCGTTCCGAAATCCACGTTGACGCCGAAGTTCCAGTGATCAAAAGGCGCGAGGTCGACTCCCGCGGAATTGGTGAGGCCCGTCGGCACGTTACCGTAGGTGTATTTTTCTTCCGCATACACGCTCGTGCTGTCGGAGTAGCGGGTCTTGGCCCCGGAGACGATATTTCCTTTGTTCGAACGGATGCCGTTGTCCGGGGTCTCGTTGTCGTACACGTAATTCAGATACAGATTTGTCCGGTCGGAGTAGAGATACTCCGTACCGACCTTGGCGGCGCCGCCGAGATCACCGTCCGACACTTCACCGTTTATCTTGAACCGGTCGGTGACGCGGTACGCGCCGCCCGAACCCACGCGACCGTTGTCTTCGCGGTTGCCGGTCTTGCTGACCGTGTCCTGGGCGAAACCGTAGGCGCTCCATCTTTCCTTGGAATCGTAGGTCGCCCGTACCGCCGCATCCGTGCGATCACCCTCCATCTGCGTCGCCGGCACGACCGGCGAGTGATCCTCGCGGCTGTCGAGTCTCACCCCCGGGCTCAGGGTCCAATACTCAGTCAAACGATAATTGACATCGACCTCGGACGCACTGGTCTCGAGGCCCTGTTGTCGGCTCGTTTTGTCCGCCTTGCCGGTTACATTGATTCTCTCCGTTACCGGCCACTTCAGGGTGCCGCCGTACTGCTTGGTATCCGTGGCCGTCAGCAGGCCCGGCGCCGAATAGCCGGCATCCAGGCTCTGCGTGTAAAACGTCGCCTGGCCGTTCGCCCCCTTGATGATGTCGTTGAAACCGATGCTGGTGTCGACCCGGTACGCGCCGGCGCTGATGTTCTCGTTGCTGTCGAACGTATTGGTCGAATTAAAGGTGAATCCGCCGTCGTTGGATGAGAGCGAGGTCAGGCCGGGCCCTGTGCTCTTGGACGACTCCACCTTGATCCAAGACTCGGCGCTCTTCCTCACGGTAATATCGGCGGCATTGAGTCCTGTGCGGTTCTCCGAATCCCCATCCCGGCTTGACGTTATGCCGAGTTTCACGTAATCGTTCAGCCACACATGGGTCCGGCCGCCGACGCTCATGCTGTTGGTGTCTCCCGCGCTCGGTACGTATTCGTAGCGCACGACCAGATAAACCGGATTGCCGCCCGCGGTGTCGCTCGCTACGATAAGATTGTCGCTCGCGGTCGGCGACAGGGGTTGCGAAAGCGAAATGCGTCCCTGCAGATAATCGACGGTGTAATCGAGCGTCGGCGTCAGATTCTTGGCCGAGGTGACGATGCCCGAATCCTTGTCGCGCGCCTCGATGCGCACGCGCTCGGAGCCGATAAGGATGTCCTGATGATGGAGGTAATAGAGCGAACCGCCGGTGCCCAGATACTCGTCCCGCGTTCCGACCGTGCCCGGTTGCGCGGCAAAGCCGTCGATCAGGAAACGCTTCTCGCCGAAGCTCGTCGTCGCTTGCGTTTGATAATGGACATTTGCGCCGTACAAGCCGCGATCGACGTGCGCCAGATCATTGTCGTTGTAGGCGATCTTGAAGTTGCCCCACAGTCCGTAGCTCTCGTCCTTCTTCAATTTGAGATAGAATTTGCCGAGCGTCGGCGCCCCCTCCTCCACGCTGCCGTCGTCTCCGTAGGTAGGATAGTAATACTGCGGATCGATGCGCCGGAACAATGAGTCGGGTGACTTGTCCCCCAGGTTGCCGAAGATGTCTTTGACCGGTCCTTCGAGCGTGTCCGCGCTTGAGGTCAACTCCCAGCCCTCGCCGAACTTGCCCTTGGTGTAGTAGGCCAGCCGGCCGTCGTAACTGAGCTCGTTGTTGTAGTGCGTCTGATCGTTGGTAACGAGCCGCGCCGGGCCGGTCGTCTTATCCCGGGCAACCGTGACATCGGCGATGCCGACGTAAAACCAGTCGTTCTTTTTCAGGTCGAGATCGCGCAGGAACAGGTCGCCGTTCCCCGATGTATCGAGTATCGCCACCTCGACAGTGTGCACGCCCAACGGCAAAATTTCTTCCGTAACGAACTTGCCTTCCTCCCCGACCGGCACCGCGCGGCCTGCCACAAACACCGAATGATCAGCCGGGACCGCGCTGCCGTAGACCTTGATCGTCCCGCCTTTTTTCGGGATGTTGTCCGTTGCGAGGCTATTCTCGCCGTAACCGACCAGCAACTCTTCCTCTGCGTCTTGATCCTGAATATCGGAATCCTGCCTGTTCGTGATCCAGATCGGCTGCGGCTTCGTCTCGTCGAAATGATTCGCGGCGTCGGAGACACGCAGCACGTATTTCAATTCGAGCCCCGGGGCCTTGTATGCCGGGAAAGTCGGCTGCCATTCCGCGCGGCCGTCCTTGCCCACCTCGATGACCGCAAGGGGTGTTCCGTTTACCGACTCCTGTGCGTCGAAGATGCGGATTTCCGATCTCTTGATGAACGCGGCGTAGTTCGTGTACGTGCGGAACCACATCAGGTTCTCCGGGTATTCCGTTTCCGGGTCATCCTGATAACGGATGGAATTCGGCCAGGCCGTCGCGGTGAGCCGGGGTTTCAGCTCCAGGTTGTCGAACTTGAACTGCACGTTCGCCTTGTCCAGCGCCACGTCGGTGCACCGCTCGATATCGGCGATGCCCTTGTTCGGATCGTCGACCGGTTTGCCGTCGACGGTGATGCGCATGAGGTTCAGCGCGAGGGGGTCCTTCGGAGCGACCTCACGCGTGAAGCGCGTAATGTCCACTCCCTCGGTGTTGTCAAGCGCCATCAGTTCGTCATACACGACCTGAACTTCGACGCGCGCCGTATCGGACTCGATAAAGCCCGTATTGACCACGTCAGCCGCTTGCACATAACCGCGACCCTCGAACTCCACCTGCTCCTCCGTAAGACCCAACTGTTCTTCGACGGCATTCATGGCCCGCCGGGCGCGTGCGGTCGAAAGACCGATATCGTCGCCGTATACCATTGCGGTGCGGCGCGCGAGACGCTCGTCGTTCGTATAGCCGATGAAGCGCAAACGCACTCTCGTTTTATCGCGGATCTCGTCCATGCTGCCGAGCATGCGCTCCAGCTGCTCCGGCGTAACGACCGGTTTTCCCTGCTCGAAGAGGATCGGCTTGACGCCGCCAACCGGCGAATCGTACACGCGGGTCACGGTTTCCGCACCCGCGGCCCCCGGGCAGAGCTGCGGCTCGTCCGACAGCTCCTGCAGGGCGTCGTCATACCAGAATTCGACTTCGATGCGCCGGTTCAGCGCCCGCCCTTTCTCGGTGTCGTTCGAGGCGATGGGATTGGCCCCGCCCCTGCCGTCCACGTCGATTCCCGACGTTGGGAGTTTCAGCGCATCCTGAATGGCCAGAGACGCCCGCCGCGCCCGCGCCTTCGACAAGGCAACCGCGTTGCCGTAGACGCGCTCGGCCCGCCCCGAGAGGGGCAGGTTGTCGGTGTATCCGATGAAGTTGACGACGACGTGCTGTTTTGTCGCCAGGTTGGCGAGCGCCTGCCGCATTTTCCGGACGAATTCATCGGGGATGGCCGTCGTGTCATCATCGAAGTGAAGAGACTCCACCAGGTTCTTGATGCGGGCACGCTTGGAGTGTCCTTCCTTGTAGCGCAGCTTACAGACCGTCTCGACGCGGCAGACTTTTACGCGATTCGTCTGCTCCGTAACCACCACCTCTTTGTCCACGAGCTTGTCGGTGATCTCGTCGTACCAGACCTCTACTTCGACCCGCCGATTCTGTGCCTTGCCTTCCTTGGTGGCGTTGCTCGCTATCGGCTGGGATTCGCCCATACCCTCGTACGTGATCGACTCGGGCGGAAGATGGAGGGCCTTCTGGAAATACTCGGCGGTGACTCCCGCCCGTTCCCGCGATAAGGTGAGGTTGTCGCCGTACTTTTGTTTCACTTTGCCGAACAGCCGCGCGTTGTCCGAGTACCCCACAAAATGCAACCGGACGTTGTCGCGTCCCTTCATGCCGTCGAGCACGTCGCGCAAACGCTGGACATAGCCTTCGGGAATCTCCGCTTCTCCGGACGCAAAGTGGATCGGCGGGACGAGGTTCTGCAATTTGATGGTCTTTACCGCTTTCTCCAGGACCTTCTTCGTTTCGACTTTGTCACCCTGCTTGCCGTCCGCGTCCCCGTCGCGTCCCCATACGGTGCGCGGCTGATCGGTCCCCTCCTGTTTCTCGACCGCCTGGCCGAGGGGGGGCGACTCCGTCACCCCCGTTCCCGAAGCCGCGGGCGGGGATGAAACAGCAGCCGTATTCGTTTCCGCTATTGCAACGGCGGAAACGAGACAGGAAACCGCGATTATGAGGATACGTTTCAACATTTGCTTTGCATTACCTTAGCCGGATAAACCGGCAACCATGAAACAAGTCAAAGGTGTTTCTTATCATTTGTCCGGCGGTCCGCCCCGCCGCCAGAAGATCTCCGTCTCGATCGTCAATTCGTAGCTTCCCTCCCACCGTTTTGCGATGAGACGCTTAACCGCCTCCGTACGCGCCTTCACAACTGCCGGGTCCTCTACGTCCGCGAGATACGAGATACGGAGAATTGCAGGCGCTTTGCCCAATTCGCTCAGCAATATTTCGAGCCTCGGTTTCCATTGCTGCCGCATCTCGGTCGATCCCGGCTCGAACACGCCATCCGCAATATCCAGGCTCACCACGCGGTGCAGCGTCGCGCCGAAGTTGAATTTTATCGCTTTGCCGCGTGTGACTCTTTGTACGAGCGGGTTTTCCGTGGTGATGCGATACCCCGTCGGCAGCGTGCGGTCATCGACCTTTAAGATGAAGTTGCCGCCGCGATCCTCATTGGGGACCGCCGCGCAGGTGATGTGGAAACGGCCTTCCTTGTCCGTCGTAGCAATAAGACCGCGCGCACTCACGATCCGCACCCCGCCCAAACCTTTTTCATCGGGATCGGGGTAGCCGTTGGCGTTGGCGTCATCGAAGACCTTGCCGATGATGTCCGTGCAGTCGAAGGTGGGGTCCGGCACGATGCGCACGGTCGCCGTCGCCGACAGCGCTTCACCCGCGGCGTTTCTTATTTGCGCGTTGTTGACGTACTCACCTTCCCTTACGCCCGCGCCGACAATAAGAAGGAGTTTGATGGTGTGAGTCGTGGAATTTGCACCGCCCGTCAGCTGCAGATTCTCCCAGCGCAGCTCACGTGCGGTTTTTACGGGCTCGAGCGGGCTGCCGTCGAAACGCGCGGACTGATCGACATATTTGAAGCCGGGAGGGAAGATATCCACGAGGCTCGCAACCAGCACGCTGACCGTGTTATTGACCGTGACCGTGATCGTGTACGGAACCAGTTGCCCGCGCGTGACATTGAGGAGCGCTGCCGTTTTTTTAATCGAAACTTCCGTTCTGAGCGCCGGATCGATCGCGATGTGGTTATTGTAGATCTGGCTTGCTTCAGGCAGCGCGATGTTCTGCGCTATTGTGAGATGCACGTAGTAGGTTGTATCCGTCGCAGAAGTGGCGGGCGCCAGGTCGGAGACTTGCGCCTCGCAATAATTCGGCGTGCTCGTCACCGCGTCCGCGGAACTGCCGTTCCAGAGACAGGTCGGGAGAGAGATCGCCGCCGTGCCGTCGCTCGACTTCGGCGGGATTATTTTCGACAAGCCCGCGGTGTAGCCCGCCGGCGGCGTGGTCTGAATCAGATAGTCTCCACCGGGGGCTGGGCAGGAAGAACCACTGAAGTTGAGGTCGAACTTGTAATAACCGCTGCTCAGTGTGACCTGGCCCTGCTGCGCCGGATCGTTGAAGCAGCTGCTCGGCAGCGGCGCCTTGGTCGACGCCTGGACCATGATCAGTGCCGCACCCGAGATCGGCGCACGCGTCACCGAGTTGTACACCACGCCGTTGGGGGTCAGCGGAAGGTTCAGATTCTGCAGAACGCTGTCCGAACCGGCGACGATGTTCGAAATGCGCTGCAAGTCGTAGACGAAGGAGGGGTATGGGCCATTAGCCCGGCCCAGCATGGCCGTCTTCGAACCCGCGCCCGGCGCGCGGAAACGAAGCTCGTACTGGATCGAGGTTGCCGCGTTCGGCGTCACACCAAAGATATGATAGGAACCGTCGGCAGCGGTAGAAACCGTGCCCTGCACTTTCCCATTCTCGTACAAGTCCACGGCCCACCCGGCGAGAGCAAGCTCGCCGCTGTCCTGTGAGTTGTTGAAGTTCACGTCCTGCCAAACCGAACCGTTCAAGCTCGCGCTGCCCGGTATAGCGCCGACAGTAACGGATACACTCGCATTTAAGATCTGGGGGGGCGAATTCCAGCTAACCTGTGCGGTATTGGTAACAGTGGTCCCGGTTGCCACTGCGTTGTTCAACTTGACGTCAAACCGCACGATGACCGAGCTGCCCGGTGCAAGCGTGCCGTAGGTGGTGCCGTAATTCGCCGTGACCACCGGCGATGCGAAACTCACACCGTTGGTGGAGCCGTTCATGGTCGCGGAATTGGCTACATAGGCGGTCTGAGCCGAAAGCTGGGTCAGGTCATCCGTAATCACGACGTTGGTGGCCGGAACCATGCCGATATTGGTGGCCTGGATGGTGTACTCCAGCACGCTTCCCGGCAGTGCGGCGCCGCCGCCCACCACGACCACGGATTTGGTGATGGAGAGCTCTTGCGCGTTCCCTACCGTGATAACGGTCGGCTGAAAACCGTTGGTCGGGTTGCCGTCCGAGTCAGTCAGCAGCGTCGGCAACTGCGCGGTAGCCACGCTGCCCTGGTTGCTGATGATCGTTCCCGAAGCCACGCCCCCGGTGACCGTTACTTTGAAGGTCACGATGCCCGTGCCGCCTGCTGCCAGGGTGCCGCCGTTCGACGGGGGCGACGGCGGCGTGAGGCCGGAGGAAACGACACCCATGCCATTGACGAGAGGTGATATACCGGCGCCGGGATCCGCCACAGCCGAACCATTCAACCTGGAACTGTTGGCCACATACGTGGTATCGACAGGAACGGCGTCGGTCAATATCACGCCCGTCGCCGGAGTGCCCCCGGAGTTGGTCACGGTGATGGTGTATTGAAGCGTGTCGCCCGGATCAACGTACCCATTGCTATTGGCGTCCACGGCAAGCTGAACGGTCTTCAGCGCATAGACCAAGGGCAAGTTACCCACAATGACCGACGTCGGATCGTTCGGTATGGGAGTCGCCGGGTTGTCGGAAGGTAGTTCGGGGAAAGGTCCATTTGTGCCGGAACCGTCCACAAAGCCCTGGTTGGAGATAATCGTGCCGTTGACCACGTTCTGGCTAATCTGTACATTGAACGTGATCGTGGCCACATTGGTCGTCGTCGCGCCCGCATTCGCGGGCATGGCTCCCGCTGTCAGGTTCGCGGGCGAGTTTATCAACATGCCGTTTTGCAGCGCGCTGACGCCGGCGCCGGAATCAGCCACAGCCGCACCGTTCAATTTGGTACTGTTGGCCACGTAGGTCGTGTACGCCGGGACCAGATCGCGCAATGTCACGCCTACCGCGTTCTCGGTGCCGATGTTCTTCACCGTGATGGTGTAGCGCAAGGTGTCGCCCGCCATGACGGTGGAGGCGCCGGACGTAATATCCTGTACCGTCTTCAGCACACGGAATGCCGGCGCCGACGCGATGAGCGTCTGGGTCGGATTGGCGGTCCCGGTGATGGACGGATCGTCGCTCAACTGCGTTTGCAGTATGGACGAGCCGGTCTGCGCCTGATTCAGAACGATGGCGCCGCTGGTGATCACCGGCGTCAAGGCAGCTTGGAACTCGATGACCAGTTTGTCGTTGGCGCCGCCCTGCGGATCGATGCTCAGGTTTCTGATACTCACCAGCCCCGTGCCCTTGGTCCCGCCGGTCGCAGAGGTCAGTGTGGTATTCGCACCCGTGGGAACGGTGAGGAGAATCAGGCTACCCGGCACGAACATGGCGGTCGTATTCAGTTTGTCCAACTCGTCCGTCAACGAGAAGTTCGTCGCATTTACCGGACTGAGGTTCTGGATCGTCAGGGTGTACTTCAGCGTGTCACCGGGTTTGGCGTTGGCGCCGGACTGGCCGGTTGTCACGTCGTACACGGTCTTCGTGAAAGTCAGCACCGGCGATTCGGTGGTCACCGTGAAGGCATCCTGATTATCCGATACGCCCGGCGTACCGTTCGTCAGCGGGCCGGGATACGTAGCCACGTTCCCCGAGGCGGTGACAGCGGGATCGGCGCTCAGCCACTGGGTCGCGCCGGCAATGTTCGTCAGCGCCATACCGCTGGCCGTGTTGGGGTCTAGCGAGACGCTATAGGTAACGATCAGGCGATCCGTCGCCGGAATTACCGCTGCGGACGACTTCATGGCAAGCGTCAAGGTACAGGTAGGCGCACCCGCGAAGCTAACGGAGAAGTCGGTGCCGCTCACCAGTTGAGCGGAGACAGGGGTGACCCCATCGGCCTGGTAAATCCTCGCCGTAATGCTGGTCGGCGCGGAACCGCACATGCCGCCCGTCGGGGGACTCGTCACGTTCGGAAGGATATCCGTGAGGGTCGTGTTCCAGGCGGTGCTGCCGCCGGTATTCTGCACGTTTAACGTAAAAGCGCCGAGCAGCCCCACATGCATCGTGCCCGGGCCGCTCTTCTGCATGATCAGAACAGGGCCGACGATGGTGATGGAACCGCTGGTCCCCGGAGCGCCGTTCTTCACCGAAGTCGTGTCGTTATTGATGCTGTCGAACGTGTAGTTCGCGGTGTTCTGGAACACCTTTCCTATCGTGTTGTTGACGGTGTCGTTGGTAAGCACAACGGTGATGCTGACCACGAGTTGATCGTTGGCAGGGATATCCAAGCCGTTGGCCGGGTCCGACAGGTTGAGATTGACGGCAGTCCCCGAATTGCTCAACGTCGCCCAGGACTGCGTGTTCGATACGAGATGCGCATTGACGCTCACAAAACTCAGGGACACGCCGGTCGTTGCCAGGCTCAGATTATCCGTGACGTGCACGTCGTACAACGCGGTAGGCTGCGGCGAAGACGGAATCATGATTTGATAGGTGAAGGGCTGGCCGATCGCAGCCGTCGTCACCAGGGCATTCTTCGACAGCGCCATCGGCGACACGGAGGTCAACTGGGCGACGGAAGGACTGGTCGCGAAGTAATCCTTTCGATACCCGCCGTTCGGGTCTTGACTGTCCAACGAGTAGTAATGCTGGACCAGCGCCTGATTGTTCAGTGTCGTGCCCGCACCGAGCGTGCCGTCGGCCGTGACCTGATAGACCACGCGCAGGGTCTCGCCTGGCGGGACGGCGTAGGCGCCGGCGACACCGGTGTCGAAGTTCCAGGTCGCAACACCCGTCGCGTTGTTATACGAAAAATACGGGGCATTCAGCGCAGGCAGTACCGTACCCGCATTGACCAGCGTGATGGAGGTGGTGGTCACCCCGGCCTGACGCAGACCGACCGGCAGCGTATCGGTGAGCACGGTGTTATAGGCGGGCGCCGAGCCGTTGTTCGTGATGTTGACGGTATACGTAATGAGTTCGCCGGCGCTGATGACGGTGCCGCCGCCTCCGGGAGCCGCGCTCTTGGACACGCTTAGCATCGGCTGCCAAAGATTGATCGTCGCGCCGGCGGTCTTCGTCGCTGCAACACTGTTAATGGAGTAGTAGAGCGTGGCGTTATTTAGCAACGCCCGCACGGTGGGTGTCTGCGCAACCGTATTCATTACCCGTACGCGGTATTCGATGACAATGGTGTTGTTGGCAGCGTTGTTGTCAACGGCATTGGTGATGTTTCCCAGATTCCAGGTCAGTGTGCCGGTGTCGCCGGCCGTTGGTTGGGTAAACACGGCATAGGTGAAGTTGCCGCCCGAAGCAGGGGCGATGCTCACCATGCTGTCGAAGGCAAGGTTAGCAGGCAGCTGATCGGTGACCACCACATTCTGAGTCACCCCTTCGCGCAGTGTCAGGGCGAGGCTATAAACGACGGTGTCGCCGACGCGCAAGGTCGAGTCCGTGCCCGTGCTTGGTGCAGTAGTCCAGGTGTCAGAGACCACCGATTTGGCGAAGCTGGTCGGATCGACCGTGGGAACCGGGATGGCAGCGGCCGGAGAAGTGCAATAATTGTTCGGTGACGTGACCGCGGGGCAACCGCTGCCGGTGCGTTCTCCGGAGATTCCGCCGTCAAGCGAGGTCCAAGCCGCCCAGGCTGTGTTGCTGATCGATGAGCCGTCCACCGACAGCACTTGCGCTTGAAAAGTCAGCACCAGCGACTGCCCAACGGGGATGTCGAGGCTGTCGTCGTTGTTATACTGGCTGCCCCACGCCACGGTTCCGCCGGGCAGAGTGGCCGGCGTCGGTATAAAACCCGCGACCGAAACGCCGTTGATCTGCGCCGCAGGAGTGCCGTTGAGCAGTAGGTTCGACGGCAATGTGTCGATGACATCGGCATCAAACGCTTCGGAGTTTCCGTTATTCGTGACAGTGACCCTATATTGGAGAATGTCGCCTACCCTGGCAGGAACGGTTATCGCCTGGCCCGACGGCGAGGCATAGCTCACCGTCTTCGCGGCGGTCAGGTGCGGTTCGATAATGTTCATGTTGGCCGTACCCGCGGCGCCGGTCCCTTGCGTGGAACTGGCGCCGTTGCTCTTGTCGTAGGTGTACGTTGCGCTGTTGGTAAACGACACGCCGCTGATGTTCGTGATAGTGTTCTGCAAGGCCACCGTCACCCGGACAACCGCCTGGCCGTTCGCGGGAATATCGATGCCGCCGGTAGTGGGATCCTTGATAATCAGGGGGGCAGTGCCGGTGCCGGTCAGGTTCCAGGCGCCGCCGGATTGCATCTGTGCGCTCACAAAACTCACGTTGGGGGGCAGCGTGTCTTGTATCTGCACATCGTACAAAGGCATGCTGACCGGGGTCGCGGGCACCGTGATGAGATAGCTGAACTGCTGACCGATTGTCGCGGTGGCCGGGATAGGCGACGTCTTCGAGAGCGCCCCGGGCGCCTGGATCGTGATGGGGGTTTCATCACCGGTTGTACCGAGCAGGGCCGGGCCGTTGATGTGCGGGTCATCACTGACGCCGGACACGGCGCCGGACACATTGGTGCCGGTGATGTTCGCCTGGTTGGTGACGATTGTGCCGTTCGCGAGCGGCGAAGCCAGCGTGACATCGAACTGGACTTGGTACTGGTCTCCGGACTTCAGCGTCAGGCCGCTGATCGTAACGGTGCCTGCTCCGTTCGTGCCGCCCGTGGGATTGATGGTTAGTGTGCTGCCCGCGGGGAGGTTGCTGCCGGCGAGCGAGAGCGTCCCCGAGACGAAGACCGCCGATGCGTTCTGGGCGCCCAGGTCGTCCGTGATAACGATGGTGTCGAGCTCGGGGATGTTAAAGTTCTGGAGTTGCAGCGTGTAGCGCACGCGGTCACCTGAAAAGGCCGTAAGGGGCGTGGCGGCTGAATACGTAGAGACCCCGGTGGTAAGGTCCTGGACCGACTTTAAAAAGAAATAACCGGCAACTGCAGCCGTGACGGTGTAGGCGTCTTGGAAATCCGCTACCCCCGGTGTGCCGTTGGTGAGTATCCGGTCGTATTCCCGGCGGCCGGTATAGGGGGGATTGGCGGCACTGAACCACTGGGTGGCGCCGGCAACGTTGGTAAATGTTCCGGATGAGATACCGACGTCGAGCATGGCCTGGTAGTTGATGATCAGGCGTTGGGTGGGCCCGATCTTGGCCGCGGCCGTAAGCATGGCCAGACTGAGCTGGCACGCGGACGCGGTACCGCCGTTCCAAGTGACGGAGAAATCGGCGCCGTTGACCAGATTAGAGACCAGGGTGGTGCCGTCAGCCGCAAAGATCCGCGCGGTGACCGTGGACGTGGGGTCGAAAGCGCACATGCCGGCGGGGATATTGTCGGTGATCGTCGCGTTCCAGGCATCGCTGCTGCCGGTGTTTTGGACGTTGATGGTATAGGGCGCCCTGGTCCCCACATTCAGGTTCGTCGCCGTGCTCGTCTTGGTGACCTGGAGATTGGGCTCGATAATAGTCATCACCGGCGTGGTGCCGGGCCACGCCTGGAGATCGACTAGGGGAGTCGAATTGATCGTTTTGTTGAACCACGCATTGGAGGTGTTGCTGAACTGCGTCCCGGCCACGTTCACGGTCGTCGGATTGTTATCGAGGATGACCGTGAGGTCGATCTCAATGTGATTTCCGGCCGGGATCGAAGCGAGAGACGAATTATTTTCATACGAGAAGACAAGATGCTTCGTAGTATCCGACAAAATACCCGGGTGATTAGTCAGCCAAGTACTGCTTGCGCCCAGCGTCAGCGTGCCCATCGGTGTTCTGATACCGCTCGAACTCACCAGGTAGGCGGTGTTCGTCACATAGCTCAGAGCCACACCCGGATTCGTGGTGAGATCGTCGGTGATAACGACATTTGCTATATCGTTGGTGTCAAAGTTGGCGACATACTGGAAGGTGCCGGTTGAATCCAGTTGGCCCAGGAGCGGCGCCGTGATCGTATAGGTAAAGGGCACACCGATGGCGGCCGTGCTCTGTGCCGGGGGGTCCTGCTTCAGAACTGCGTCCACCGGCACCATAAATGACTGGCATTTCGAACTGATGTTGTTAAACCCGCCGGGCGCCCAGTAGATCCAGAAGGTTGATTGCGTCGGGTCGTTACACGACATGTTGCCCGGGTAATAAACATTGTCGAAAACTATGTAAAACGATTGCTGCCCGGGGAAATTGAAGTTGATATTCGTGATCGGAAACCCACCCATGGACTGCGGAAAATTCTTTACCGTGCAGTTCATGTCGATCCCGAACGTGGAAGAGGATTGAATAATTGCGAGAGTAGCGGGATCAAAACCGTCAACGATACCCGGGACTCCGCCTTCGCTGAACTGGGAGCACAGAACCGTCGCCGCCTGCGCGGAATGGGCGTTTCCCAGCGCCAGGGCGAAAAGGAGCAGCAGCGGGAAACCGAACCTGGCGCGTGCCGCCAGGGCCGTAAGGAAACTTTCCCGCCAAGCCTTGTGGTTCGAACACATCCGAAGCTTTTCCTGTTCTCTCATAGGCTGTGACATAGTCCGTATTGAGAAATCACTGCCGTGGCGGAATTGGCAGTAGACCTGGAGAACTGGATACGAACCCCGATAACCCCTTCACATCCTTTCCTCGCAGGATCCGCTGCCTGCGCTGCTGTGACCGGAAAGTCCGCTCTAGGATAACTCTACCAGATATTAATCGTTTCTGTCTCGGCTTTTTATGACATGCTCACGGCTTCTTATGCTTTTTTTGGCAAATAAAATTACTTCAGGGGCAGGCTTCTGAAGGCGGAAGGCGTATGGCCGGTCAGCTTCTTGAAAATTCTGCCGAAACCGGTCGGATCGGAAAAACCCACGGAGACGGCGATTTCGGCTACGTTCTGGGCGCTGGTGAGGAGAAGGTTCTTGGCCTTCGTGATTCTTCGGTTATTGAGATAATCCTGATAGGACAAGCCCATTACCTTCTTGAATATTCTGGAAAGGTGGGCGGGGGACATGCCGGCCTCCCCGGCAACGACGTCGAGGCGGATATCGGTACGGTAGTTGTCATTGATAAAACGAACTGCCTGCTGGATCTTATGATACCGGCTGAGGGTGACGGTGGAAGGCGTTCCTGACTGCGACGGCGTCCCGGACCCGGGAAGGATGTTCTTTCTGCGCTGTTTATCCGCTTGCCTGAGGGCGAGATAGAAGTCGATCTTCGTGGAAAGCTCGGATATGCTGAAGGGCTTCTTGAGGTAATCGCGGGCGCCGCTCCTGAATGCCTCGACCGCCACGTCCTCGTCGCCGTATGCCGTAGCGATGATAACGAGAACGGAGGGCTCAATGTCCTTGATCTCTTTCATGACCTCGATGCCGGACATATCGGGCAGCCGGTATTCGATGACCGCGAGGTCAATGTCGCCGCGCCGTTTTACCCGCTCGATCGCAACGCGGCCGGTCTGGGCCGTGACGACTCGATAGGATTCGGAAAGGGTCTTGGCATATTGGTAGAGGAGCTCCGTATCGTCAACGAGCAATATCTGAGCAGGTCCGGTTTTTCTCACGGCCTTCCGGCGATACTTCCTGTCACCGTTTCCGGATGACTTGTCGATCATTGCGGTCATTCAGCACACCCTTCCGTCCGAACTCCGGTACTAAATGGTCTCGGAGATATGTTCGGAGGCACCCGCTCCTCCTACCATCTTCATAAACCGGTCCTCGTCTATAATCTTCACTCCAAGTTCCTTCGCCTTCTCCAGCTTGCTGCCCGCATCCTTGCCGGCAAGCAGATAGTCCGTCTTTTTTGATACCGAGCCAGCCGCATGGCCGCCGTTTCGCTCGATTAATTCTTCGAGCTCATTTCTCGGTCTCGAGAGTGTGCCGGTAACGACAATGGTAAGGCCCTCCAGCGGACGCTTTTCTTTCCTCGCTCCTGCGTACTCATAATCCGGGTTGGCAATCCTTACTCCCAGCTTCTTGAGCGTATCCAGGGTATTGAGGTTTTCACTCTCGTTAAAGAAGCCGGAGATGGACTCGGCGAGTTTCTCCCCCATTTGTTTGATTTCCATAATTCGTTCTGGTTTCACGTGGTACAGGTCTTCAATCGTTTTAAAGTTCTTTGCCAGTTGCTTCGCGGCGTATTCGCCGACATGCAGAATGCCTAGGGCGAAGAGGAAGCGGGACAGTGTCGCTGTTCTGCCTTTATCTATTGCATCAATCAGGTTTTGTGCCGATTTCTCCGCAAATCGGGGAAGAGCAAGCAACTGGCCTTTTCTGAGCTTATACAGATCGACAAAATGTTTGATGAGCCCCTGGTTGTAAAGGAGTTCGACGTTTTTTACGCCAAGATGTTCTATGTCCATGGCGCCGCGAGAAGCATAATGGATGATCTTCTCAAGTACCTGCGCCTCACAGTTAAGACCAATACACCGATAGGCGACTTCACCCTCTTCCCGAACAACGTGCGACCCGCAGACCGGGCAAACCCCGGGCGGAGGAAATTTCTTTTCTTGTCCGGTCCGTTTTTCCTGAATGACCGCGACGACATGCGGAATCACATCCCCTGCCCGTTCGATAACAACCGTGTCACCAATCCTTATGTCCTTGCGTTCTATCTCGTCCCAATTGTGGAGCGTTGAACGTGAGACCGTGACCCCGCCTATTTTTACCGGTTTCATAATCGCTACCGGTGTTATCGCGCCGGTTCTGCCGACATTGGTGATGATGTCCTCGATTTGCGTCGTCCCCTGGTGCGCTGGAAATTTGTAAGCAATGGCCCAGCGCGGCTCTCGGGTCTTGTAACCCAACACCTTCTGGAGACTGAAGTCGTTTACTTTGATGACCGCACCGTCGGTCTCGAAGGGGAAGGTTGGCCTTCTCTCCTCGATCTTTTTGATTGCCCCGACTACCTTGTCTATACCTTTTACGACTTCGAATTCAAGCGGCACCGGAAAATGGGATTTCTTGAGCCAGGCGGTGAAATCTGCCTGACTTTTAAATTCAATACCTTTCATGGCGCCGACGCCGTAACACGCCATGTGAAGGTTTCTTTTTCCCGTGATCGAGGAATCGAGCTGGCGGATCGCGCCGGCAGCCGCATTCCGGGGATTGGCGAAAAGCGGCTCTTCGCTCTTCTCCCGTTCCTTATTGAGTTTCTCGAACTCGTCGATGTCCATGAACACTTCGCCGCGGATGTCGATCACATCAGGAATCTTTTCGCCTTCTATCCGGAGCGGAATCGCCTTAATGGTCTTGACGTTGGCCGTAACGTCCTCGCCTTCATACCCGTCCCCGCGCGTGGACGCCCGGACAAGAAGCCCTTTCTCATAGGTCAATTCCATGGCAAGACCGTCGTACTTCGGCTCTACCGTATATTCT
This sequence comes from Nitrospirota bacterium, assembly GCA_041484215.1. Classification (GTDB taxonomy): domain Bacteria; phylum Nitrospirota; class UBA9217; order UBA9217; family UBA9217; genus JBGPHF01. The sequence continues at coordinate 2,254 of JBGPHF010000001.1, read as the reverse complement.
ATTTCCTCTTCAGACTTGAGAAACCGCTTTACTCTCTGGTCGGATTCGCGCACCTCGTCGTGAGAGAATGCGTTATCGAGCGACAGCATGGGTTCGGCGTGCTTGACTTTTTCGAACTTATCGAGAGGCGGAGCGCCTACGCGCTGGGTGGGAGTATCGGGCAGGACATAGCCGTACTTTTCCTCCAGCTCTTTGAGCCTTCGGAACATTCGATCATATTCTTGGTCAGAGATGACCGGAGCATCGAGGACGTTATATCGGTAATTGTGCTCGTTGATTTCTTTGACGAGCTTATCAATCTCTTTTTTGATCTCGGTTGGCGTTTTTTCCATGATGATAAAGCGTTTTTATAACAACACAGTCAATTGTTTTTACTTTTGCTTCGCACGTTAACCGGTTTTTTTTCCGCAACCGCGCTTCTTATTTCCCTTCAACGGCAACCCACGCTTCACTGGACGCGGTCATTTCATCCTGTCTGTGCTCGTTGATCGTTCTTCGGTAAGCCTTCCTGCCCTCATGGATTTCCGCTTTTCCTTGTATAACCTCTTTTATTAAAACAAGTTTTCCCCCTGACAGCGCATAGACCCTTTCCACCCCGCGCGGTTCCGTCTCGCTCGGCCTTTCATAGGTGCGTATTTCCCGTGCGCCGCGACCGCGCGCTTGATCGGGAAGCATACCGCCGTTAAAAAGCATAAAGAGGGCGCTCTTCCTGTCGTAAAGGAAATAAAGATACCCTTTCCCTGCTTCACCCGAAGGGCAGAATATTTTTACGTCACTATACCCGTCTCCGTTAAAATCCTTCACCTCGAACGATTTTTCGCCGCCTGCGGGGGCTTTGCACTGGATGTCGGAATCCTCGAACAGCAGCGATTGAAATATCATCGCGTCGTTCCCCCGAAGAATATCGATGCGCGAGAGGTAGAAATCCATGTCCGTGGTCACATAAAAATCAAAACCGGGCCAATCGACTTCGGCTTTTATATGATAGACATATTTACCGCGATATCCGTCGGGCCGAGTGAGCGTTCGGGACGGCTTATTTTTCAACCCTTCCAGAGCCTGTATTTTCTGGTTCACCCTGACGGCATTCGCATATTCAGGGTTCAGATGAAGCAACAGATCGTAGTTGCCGAGTGCGCATTCTATTTCACCGTTCTCGAAACAAATGTCTCCCTGGACCAGATAGGCAGTCGACACATTGGGATCGACGCTGATAACGCGCTCGATTAATTTTTCAGCAAGGGGAAAATATTGGCTGCCCATTCTTGCATACGCCGAAAACAACCGGGTCATCATTTCAACCTGCGAAGGGTTTTCGGCCTCTCCGACGCCTGCGAGTTCGACCGCTTTTCCCCAGACAACGACGGCTTCCTGCACGCTGCCTTTCGCGTAGAGGGCTTGCGCTTCCTTGTCCAATCGCGCAATTTGTTTATGCGCGTCCTGGCCCACGGCAGACTTTTGGTCACTCTCTGCCGCAGCAGCCGGTGCATATCCCTGCGCGGTCAGGACCAAAAATAAAGCGACGACACTCGCGCATCGGCCCCGCCACCTGCTTCTCATGGCTTTGGAGAAAAAACATTTTTGCATTGATTTGACCATAGTGTGGGCACTCTCTCGGGTCAGTTTCTACTCTTCACTCTTCTCCTCCAGGCGATATTCCTTGATCTTCGTGAGGAGTGTCTTGTAGCTTACTTGGAGTATTTCCGCGGCGCGGGTCTTGTTCCCGCCGGTTTGTTTCAAGACCTGCCTGATCCTGCGCGATTCGGCGATCCGCGTTGCAGCCTCGGCGACAGCGTGCAGCGGACCGTCCATGGGGACGTGCTCGGCAAGGGCGTCGAGAATGTTCGCTTCGCTGATGCCGAGGTCCTGGGAGCGGATCACACCGCCCTCCGCGTAAATGACCGAGCGCTCGATCACGTTTTCAAGTTCCCGCACGTTTCCTTTCCAGGGACATTTCATGAGAATATCCATGGCTTCGTCGGCGATCGTAATCGGCCCTTTCCTTACCTCCGCGGAGTACTTCGTCAAAAAGTGCTGGGCCAGAGGGGGGATGTCGGCCCGGCGCTCGCGGAGCGGCGGTATGGTAATCGGGAAAACGTTCAGGCGGTAAAAAAGGTCTTCGCGGAAAAGTTTTTCGGAAACCGCTTTTTCGAGGTTCTTGTTCGTGGCCGCTATGACGCGCACCTCGATCTTGATCGGCTTGCCGCCGCCGACCCGTTCGATCACCTGCTCCTGCAGCACGCGCAGGAGCTTC